>JAYTBK010000495.1:0-6350 GCA_043737035.1 Bacteroidota bacterium
CTGATGTTGGTTTAGTTGGCTTACCAAATGCAGGAAAGTCCACTTTGCTTTCTGTTATTTCGGCGGCAAAGCCACAAATTGCAAATTATCCTTTTACAACATTAACTCCCAACTTGGGTATTGTACCTTACCGCGATTATAAGAGTTTTGTTGTTGCCGATATTCCGGGAATTATTGAGGGCGCAAGTGATGGAAAAGGTTTAGGCGTTCGATTTTTACGACATATAGAAAGAAATTCGAGCTTGCTTTTTATGGTGAGTTGCCAAAGTAGTAACATTTACGAAGAATATAAAATATTGTTGAACGAACTTAAACAATATAATCCCGAACTTTTGGATAAGCAACGCCTGTTGGCTATTTCGCAATGCGATACCATTGATGAGGAATTGATTGAAGAACTCGAAAAAGATTTGAATAAGCGTATGAAAGGTAAATTTAAAGTTCCGTACATTTTTATTTCTTCCCAATCCGGCTACAATATTCCGCAATTAAAAGATTTGCTTTGGAAGCAGCTAAATTAAAGTGTCTGAATGTTTGTCTGGCTTTTTAAATTAGGAGGTTGGAAAATAACCCATTTTCTCCCTAACGAAATTAAAAAATGTGTAATTGTTGCTGCGCCTCATACCAGTAACTGGGATTTTATTTACGGCATGGGAGCTATTAAATTAATGAACCTGAATTTACGTTTTACAATAAAAAAAGAATGGATGAAGTTTCCATTAAAAAATTTGATGCGGAAACTCGGAGCGTTGCCCATAGATCGTACAATAAACTCCAACGGTACAAAGAAAGGTACAGTAGATGCGATCGGTGAATTGTTTGAAAACCATACTGATATTTTATTGTTGATTGCGCCGGAAGGCACCCGTTCGAAAGTTGAAAAATGGCGTACAGGTTTTTATTACGTCGCTTTAAAGGCAAAGGTTCCAATTGCCTTGGGTTTTATGGATTATAAAAAACGGGAATGCGGTATCGATAAAATTATTTATCCTACGGGCAATTTTTTGGCCGACATGAAAGAAATAATGGATTTTTATTCCGGCAAAGTTGGAAAAAATCCTGTAAACTTTTCAATAGATAAATCGTACGAAGTGCAAATTTTATTGAATGCTAATAGAAAGTGCGGCGTGCCAACTTAATGCTATTATTACTTAACTTTTTCTATCACCATACCAAAATCCAAAATTAAAGGTAAAGGATTGGTGCGCATGCCCTGCTCAAATGTAAAATTATATTTTCCTGTTTGTGGAAACCGAACATTTTGTTTTAACGGTATTTTATTGTCCCACAAATCGCCCGCTCCATTCCCTTGCCATTCGCCTTTTTTGTTCGCCAACACGCACTCTAACGTATCTAACGATTTTTTCCCGTCGGGATAGGTTGTAGTTAAAAAAACGTATAAGTTGCTGTAGGGGTAAGAATCGGCATGGCGCACCGTTAAAAAAACGTTGTGGTATTTTGTGTTATCGTCAATATTAACATCGTAAGACAGTTTATCCTCTGCTTTCCAGCCATCTTCGGGCAGTGTTTTATATTCACTAAAAACAACATTTTTATTGCAGCCCCAAAAAAAAGAGATGAGCAGTACGCAAACCGTTAGCTTTAAAAATTTAAACTTTATCGCCATTATCTGTTTTCGGTTTTGGTTTATGATTATGCACCGGTTTCTTGTGCTGTGGATTTTGCGGTTTGTTGTTTGGTTGCGGCACCGTATTTTTTTGAGGTGGTTGCTTTAAATTTTTATTTTGTTGAGTTGCTATTGGTTTGTTCTGAGTGGTTTGTTGTGCTGTGTTCGCATTACTACCGTGTGATTTATTTTGTGGACCGCCTTGTTTTTTGGATATTTGATTTTGTGGCGCCGTATCTCCGCTTACCGCCTGATCACTAGAAACAACCTGTTTTTGATTTGGGCTCTGCCGCTTTTGATTATTGTTTTTTGATTTATGATTATGTTGAGGTTTTTTTCTGTCGAATCGGGTGAGCGAATCCTGTCCAACAACATTTTCGTAATCTGGATTTTTTGCTTCGGCAATTTCTTTTGTTTGTTTATAATCCTGCAGATCGGCCGGTTTTATATTTTCTGCGTTTAACTTAAAGATTTCCTTCGTGCGTTCAATCGACAACGGATGAAAAACATCGGGCTCACTTGTGTATGACCACCAGATAATGCGTTTAAAAATATCTGTTTTTTGATGAAAGGCATACCCTTTTTCTGTAGCAAGTTTTCGGTTATCAATTTCCGGAAATTCTTTTAAAGCGTCGAGGTAACTATCCAACTCATAATTTAAACAACATTTTAATTTTCCGCACTGACCCGCTAATTTTAAAGGGTTTAAAGACAATTGCTGATAACGCGCAGCCGATGTTGTTACGGTCCTGAAATCATTTAACCAAGTGCTGCAACAAAGCTCGCGTCCGCACGAACCAATAGCGCCAAGCCTGGCAGCTTCTTGTCGCGCACCAATCTGGCGCATTTCAATTCGTACTTTAAATTCATCTGCAAGTACTTTAATTAATTCCCTAAAATCAACGCGTCCGTTAGCCGTATAATAAAAAACGGCTTTACTTTTATCGCCTTGGTATTCCACATCACTTATTTTCATCTGCAGGTTAAGCTTCAATGCAAGCGTGCGCGCCTTATACATGGTTTCTACTTCAAGGCTTTGTGCCTCGCGCCATTTATCAATATCCTGCTGTTTGGCTTTGCGGTAAATTTTTTTTATTTCTTCGCTATCGTAACCAACATTTTTCTTTTTAAGCTGTAATTTCACTAATTCGCCAGTTATGGAAACAACACCGATATCATGGCCGGGCGATGATTCAACAGCAATTACATCGCCAACGTTGAGCGATAAATTATTTACATTCCTAAAAAATTCCTTACGCGAATTTTTAAACCTAATTTCTAAAACATTACAAGGCGCTTGGCCTTCAGGCAAACTCATGTTGCCAAGCCAATCAAAAACATTTAATTTATTACAACCCCCTGTCGTACCGCATGAGCCATTATTGTTACAACCTTTAGGTATTCCGTTATCTTGCCCTGTTGAGCAACTTGTACACGACATAAAATTTTATATTTACACAACTTTAGCTAATATTGGCCAAAATTTAAATTATTAATTACCAGTTACGCTCTATAAAAGAGTTGCATAAATATACTAATTTTGCGCACACATTTTTTGGATTTTAAGGTTCTTTATCGCCATACGTCCTATCTTTTTAATTTTATAATTAATGATCGCATTTATAACAGGCGCTACAGCCGGTATTGGGAAAGCAACAGCAATAGAGTTTGCTAAAAATAATTACAATTTAATTATTACGGGCCGACGCGGGGAACGCCTAACCGAACTTAAAAAAATACTACAAAAAGAGTATGGCGTTGAAGTACTTACTCTGTGTTTTGATGTTACAAAAGAGGCACAGGTAAAAAACGCGGTAGATAGTTTGCCACCAAATTTTAAAGCAATTAATGTTTTAGTGAACAACGCAGGTTTAGCCGCTGGCTTATCGTCCATACAAGACGGCAAAATCGAACACTGGGAAAAAATGATTGATACAAATATTAAAGGGTTGTTATACGTTACAAAATATATTTCGCATTTGATGATCGGGCAAAAAAGCGGCCACATCATAAACATTGGTTCCGTTGCCGGCAAAGAAGTTTACGTAAACGGAAATGTATATTGTGCAACCAAGCATGCGGTTGACGCTTTAAATAAAGGAATTCGAATCGATCTTTTACCTTACGGAATAAGGGTTTCGGCAGTTAATCCCGGTATGGTAGAAACGGAATTTAGCATCGTGCGTTTTGATGGAGATGAAAAGCGCGCTAAAAAAGTGTATGAAAACATTGTGCCTTTGTTGCCGCATGATATTGCCGAAACTATTTATTGGGTTGCTTCACGGCCCGCCCATGTAAACGTAAACGATATTTTAATCATGCCAACTATTCAGGCAAATGCTACTACAGTATTGCGGTAACTTTGTTTTGGAGAGTGCAATTCCGCAGGCGCTATTAACAAAAATAGTTGGGCTTTCCGCGAAAAGTGCACAGGCTTTACGCTTCAATCTTTAAAGCAATCTTTCATTAATTTCCTTCAATCCAATTTATAATTTTTTTACTATCGGGGCTTTTAAAAGAGGCTAAATGGCCAATCAAAAAACCGTTTTCATCAATCATGTATTTCTGAAAATTCCATTTAACGGAACTGTTTTCAACGCCATTTTCTTTTTTAGAAGTTAGCCATTTATAAATTTCAGCGGCGTCAACGCCCTTAACATTTATTTTTTCCATCATCGGAAACGAAACGCCATAGTTTTTTGTGCAAAAACTTTTTATGTCTTCGCCCGTTCCCGGATCTTGGCTACCAAACTGATTGCAGGGAAATCCAACAACCACAAAATTTTTATCTTTATATCTTTCATATAATTTTTCGAGTTGTTCAAACTGCGGAGTAAAGCCACATTTGCTGGCAGTATTAACAATCAATATTTTTTTTCCTTTAAGTGTAGAAAAGTCCAATATGCTACCTTCTATGGTTTTTACTTTAAAAGAATAAATAGAAGATGTTGGCTTGCCTTTCCGTTTAATAAAAGCATATAAAAGGACTGTAGCAGAAAGCATAAATGTCAACAATAATATTTTGTTCATGAGTGTGCTAAATTTGCCATTCGTTTGATAATGTTGATAAAATTAGTTATGTTTGGTATTCTTATCATTACGACCTATGAAAAAACTTATAATATCTTTTGCATTTGCAATCGTCTCTGTTATTGTTAATGCACAAACAGTGTTAATTTCAGCACAAAGCTACCAAAATTTAAAGCAAACCGGGCAAATAATTCCGGGTGTTAATTATCAGTTTATTGTTTCTCCGTCTATTTCACACGGCGCTTTAAACACAGCGCCTGCTCAAAATTCGGCCGTTCAGGGAAATTCAACTGCTAAAACGTCTACTGCAGTAACCGGTGCGTGTGCCTGTTATGTCCCTATTGATCCTACTTTTACTGTTGTTCCCATGTCGCCTGCAGCCGGGCCCAGTTACCGCAATGATGATAATTCGTCTGCTTCGATTCCGCTAGGTTTTAGCTTTTGCTTTTACGGCACCACTTTTACCTCTTGTTTCATCAATAACAATGGTAACATAACCTTTGGTGCCGCATATTCTCCTTTTAGTTCGACCGGTTTTCCAACTACCGCAGCAAATATGATTGCACCTTTTTGGGCGGATGTTGACACTAGAAATTTGACGAGTGGATTAGTTTATTTTAAAAAAACACCGACTGCACTCATTGTAAAATGGGATAATGTTGGATATTATAGTTCAATGGCTGATAAAGTCAATGATTTTCAATTGATAATTACAGATGGAACAGATCCATTATTGCCTAATGGAAATAACGTGGCTTTTTGCTTTGGTGATATGCAATGGACAACTGGTTCTGCATCCGGTGGAACCGGCGGATTTGGCGGAACCGCTTCAACTACGGGAGTAAACAAAAATGATGGTATAAATTTTATTCAAATCACAAGAAATGATCAGCCAGGGGTATCGTATGATGGACCGTATGGTTTGAATGATGGTGTTTCATTTCTTGATAATAAATCGTATTTTTTTAATACCTGCGGAACAAATAATAACTTACCACCGATTATACAGGATGCGACCGGAGGAGGATCGGCCTGCGGAGATACAATCAGGATTTGCGCTTTAGGCGACACATTAGTTTACACAACGAGCTTTTTAGCTCCCGAAAACACACAGTCTATTACCGTTACGGGCAGTGCGCCAACATTAGGCGGAAGTTTCCAACCAATAAGTGTAACTACTACAACGGCCGGTATTACAACGTATGTATGGCGTGTTGTTGCAACACCTTCTGTTACTGGAGTTCACACTGTTGTAATCACAGGTACCGATAATGGTTCGCCTAATTTATCATCATCAGCCACATACTTTATTAAAATTCAAAATTTAATGGTGCCTCAGCCTACGCTCGCCATTTTGCCTGCCACCGGCACGGTGTGTGCCACGCCCGGAGCCACGGTTACATTAGTTAATTTTGCAAGTTATGATAATGTTTTTTGGAGCAATGGAACGAGTGGAAACTCAACTGTTGTAAACTCAACAGGTGTGGTTTATGTCACTGTTAATAAGTTAGGTTGCTATAAATCATCATCAGATACCATAAGTGTTTTTGCAAATCCAATTCCGATTGTAATTGGCCCGCTTAATTATTGCCCTCCTGCTACAAGTTCAACCCTTTCTTTGGCTCCACCTTTATCCGGAGGCGCTGCGTATACAAGTTACACTTGGACGCCCGGTCCGGTGAATACCGCTACT
>JAYTBK010000496.1:0-2500 GCA_043737035.1 Bacteroidota bacterium
CAGGCAAAAACGTTAACTCAAAAAGATCCATACGATGCCGCAGCAGGCAGCGAAGACTTTTCGGGATTTGTATCACGTGTGGTAGATAATTGTAACTTATATTTTAGTAAACGGTTTTTTCAAATATTAGGTTTTAGAGAGGAAAACTCTGTTGAAATATATGGTTTGCTGACGTTGCTAGTAATTGGCTTATGCGTTGCCGGATTGTATTTTACGTTTAAATTTAAAAACAGGCCTCTTTATTTTTTCGGATTATTTACCGGCGCGCAATTACTATTATCGTTTATAATTTTGGCTGCCCGCTGGGACCAACCCCGTATTATAATGATTTGCATGCCAATTTTGCTCATGTTGATTTTTAGTTTCTTTTATAAAACTTTTCAAAAGTCGGGTATGGCACAAAACTTATATTTTGTGCTCATTGCTGTAGTTTGTTTTTCATTACTGGTTTCCTCACTTAGGCGGAGTTCCAAAAATTTTTCTATTGTAAGCAAAAATTTAAAAGGCGATATATACTACGGCTACACACCCGATTGGCAAAATTTTTTGAAATGCAGCCGCTGGTGCGCCGATAGTTTGCCTGAGAACACACTAGTGGTAAGTCGTAAAGCGCCAATGAGTTTTGTGTACAGTAATGGAAAAAAGTTTTTCCCTATTTATAATGTCATTAAAAAAGATTCGCTCACAAACCAATCTAATCCGGATAGTGCACTCGCGTTTTTTAAAGCGAAGGGCGTTACACATGTTATGCTTGGAAGTTTAAGGATAGACCCAACTGCCAACTCAGGGCAAATTATAAATACAATCCATAATGTGATACAACCAATTATGGAAAAATATCCCAACAAACTCAAATTGATACACACTGAAGGATCGAGTGAGGAAAGTTATATTTTGGAAATAACAAAATAGATGGCATCGGGATTTAGCATAGCAATAGGCAATTTTTTATTCAAAAACAGTTTTCCGCTGTATAAAATAATGTATACCGTCTTTAAAAAAAATCAGGATGCGTTTGAGATTTCTTTGTTAAAAAGCCACATTAAAAAAGGGGATGTAGTTATTGATGTTGGCGCAAACATTGGTTTCTATTCCGAAATATTTTCTGAATTAGTCGCGGAAAACGGCCGGGTTTATTGTTTTGAACCCGACGAAAAAAATTTTTTACATTTAAAAAATAGAACAGGCCAGTTTCAAAACGTTAGTATATACCATAAAGCCGTTTCCGAAAAAACCCACACATTAAAAATTTACACATCCAAATTATTAAATGTTGATCATCGCACCTACAAGCCAGATGATTATGATAAAGAAACCGATGTAGAAGCTGTGGCGCTTGATACTTTTTTAAATTTGCCAAAGGCCGATTTTATTAAGATAGATATACAGGGTTTTGAAATGAACGCTATGCAAGGAATGGTAACCTTACTCAAAAGTCCGAACATTAAAATTTTATCTGAATTTTGGCCTTACGGATTAAAAAAAGCAGGATCGAATATTACTGAATACTTTAATTTTTTAGAAACGCACGGTTTTAATTTATCTTTAATTGATGGAAACAAACTCATGACGCTAACTGCGGAAATCGTGAGTAGTTATATGGATTTGCCCGAAAATGTTTACATGAATATTTTTGCCGAAAAAAAATAAAGTGTATCGAATTTTTATTAGTTTCTTATTACTTTAAGTTCTGGATTTGCATTCTTTTTTATCATTATTAACCCTACAATTGTAATAAGTGCATTTATTACAATAAATTCATTCCCGATTTCGTAAACACAATAGGCTTTAACCATATTTGCAATTATAAATGTTGCAAGCGGTGCTAACACGCAAACTATCGGAACCATTTTATCTTTTAAATTAATTTTAGTGAACAATCCTACTGCAAAAAGTGCTAACAATGGGCCATACGTGTAACCGGCAATGGTTAATACGGTATCAATAATTGCGCGTTGGTTTAACAGATCGAAAACAATAATTACCAGCCACATTATAATTGCAAACGAAATATGAATAAATGTGCGACGTTTTGATTTTTGTTTTTCGGTAAGTATTATGTTTCGATCGTACTCGAGCATATCAACATAAGTGGATGTTGTAAGCGTTGTAAGTACGCTATCGGCACTGCTGAACGTGGCGGCGGTAAGGCCTATAATAAAAACCAAACCGGCAAAAATACCTAAATGATTTAATGCAAGATTAGGAAAAACTTTATCAGTAATTATTTTACCTGTTTCAGGGTTTGTTGGCAAAGCAATACCACTCGAATCATAATATTGAAAGAGTAATACGCCTAATGCCAGAAAAAAAACAGTAACAATTACCATAACAATACTAAACCAAAAAATATTTTTTTGAGCATCTTTCAGCGATTTACAGCTTAGATTTTTCTGCATCATGTTTTGGTCGAGTCCCGTCATTGCAACAGCGATAAAAATTCCTCCAATAAACTCTTTAAAAAAGAAATTAGGCTTTTTCCAATCCCAAAAAAATGTAG
>JAYTBK010000497.1:0-6341 GCA_043737035.1 Bacteroidota bacterium
CGCATAAGCCAGGTTTGTAAAAAAGTAATAACGTTTGCTAAAAAGTAATACCAACTTAAACCCGCGCTATAACTATTCATAACCGCTAAAAATATTACCGGCATTAAATACATCATATATTTCATGCCCGGCATTTGTGTTTGTTGCGGCTGTAATAAAGCACTATTCATCCAAGTGTAAATAATGGTTGATACAAACATTAAAATGGCAAATAAACTTATGTGGTCGCCATAACCCCAAACGCTGAAGCCAAAATTATAAACAGAATCGTAGGTTGAAAGATCATCTGCCCATAAAAATCCTTTTTGCCTGAGTTCGATAGAAGCCGGTATGAAGGCAAAAAGAGCAATAAGTATTGGAAACTGAAGTAACATTGGCAGGCAGCCGGATAGCGGATTAGCCCCTGCCCTCCTGTAAAGCGACATAGTTTCCTGTTGCTTTTTCATTGGGTCAGGGTCTTTTTCGTATTTTGCATTTATAACATCTATCTCGGGTTTTAAAACCCGCATTTTAGCTCCGCTCATGTAAGTTTTATAAGCAATTGGAAACAACACAGTTTTTAAAATAAGTGTAAGGATTAAAATAATTAATCCGCTGTTTAAACCTGATAAGCTATTGAATAAAGGAATAACCATCCATTTATTAATGTAGCTAAAAACGCTCCAGCCAGTTGGTACAAGCTTTTGCATATCATGATCAAGATTCTTTAAAATTTTATACTGGGTTGGCCCGAAATAAAATTGCATGGCAAACGTCTCTGAACCGTTATGTTTATAAGGTATACTTAATTCGCTCGTAATTGTTTTTACAATGTCCGTCGAAAGCGGATTTTCCGATGTTTTTACAAAACTATTTTCTTTTAAAAAGTCTTCTTTTGAAGCGATTAAAGTTGAATTAAAAAAATGTTGTTTAAATGAAACCCATTTTATGTTTGATTCGGTAAAAAGTTTTTCTTCGCTTTTACGTGCATTGATAAAATCTACCCCGCCTTTTGTTTCGTTGTAATAAACAGTTGCTACTTCACGCTCTTTGGTAATGTGTTTTTCCTGAGTTGGCATTGCCTGTGACCAATGCAGAGTAATATGGTTGGCTTTAGCAGGAATAATATTTTGCATTCCTACAAAATTTACATCGTAGTTAACCAAAAAGTTATCTGGTTTAAGAGTGTAAACGTATTCGATGTAACTACCGGGTTGATTAGTTTGTAATTTTAAATTAAGAATTTGAGTTCCATTAATTTTAGTAATAGCCTGCTGATTCGCGCTAAAGTAAAAACTATCAGTTACAAATTTTGAATTCGCGTAAGCATCAAATTTTAAATATTGCGAAGTTGAATCGTTGTCAAATAAAATTAACGGGCTCTCATGGCCGTAACGTTTATAATTTTTTAATTCAACCTTATTAATTTTTCCGCCTTTATTAGAAATATAAACTTTAATGTTTTCGTTTTCTAAAATAAACGTATTTCCGATACCCGAAGCCGCTGTACTAAAATCTTTGTAAATCGAATTTGCTTTTACGCTATTTAATGAGTCCGAAATTACAACTGAGGTTGAAACAGTTGTTGCCTGGGTTGATTTCGTTTTTTCTGTTGTTTCGTTAGCTGCTGCCTGAAAATTCTTTGCAGCAAGCTCCACCGAATCCTTAATTTGTTTGTTCCGTGCAATTTGTTCTTTACTGGGTCCGTTTAATGCAAGCCAACTAATGAGTATAACTGCAATTAATCCTAAGCCTATGAGGGATTTTTTATCCATTTGGAAAGTAAATTTTTGGCTGCAAATATAAGGGATTTTATCAACGGCAATCCGTCAAAAATAAAGAATGCTCCAATTGACTATTAAGGTGTTTAAAACCCTTTCCTAATTAAAGCGGCAATTGTTTCAAACTCACTTTTATCCAACCGGAGTTTTTCGTTTTTAAAATTCAAATCGCTCTCATTATTCATAGGTATTAAATGAATATGGGCATGTGCAATTTCAAAACCCATTACACACATACCTACGCGTTGGCAAGGGATGGTGTTTCTTATGGAACCGCTCACCTTTTTAGCAAAAAGCATTAAATCCAAGTAATCTTCCTCGTTTAAATCAAACAAATAATCAATTTCTTTTTTAGGAATAATTAAGGTGTGGCCTTTTTTTAGTGGTGATAAATCCAAAATGGCAATGCAATTGTTGGTTTCAGCAATTGTGTAACTAGGAACAGTTCCCCTAATTATTTGCGAGAAAACACTACTCACTTTATGAAGTTTAAATACTTATTTCCATAATTTGGAAGGGTACGATGCCTGCAGGGACAGTAACATCTACCTTATCACCAACTTTTTTACCCACTAAACCTTTTCCTATCGGCGAATCGATAGAAATTTTTCCTGCCTTTAAATCGGCTTCGTTTTCAGCAACAATGGTATATTTCATTTCCATGTTGTTTTTAAGATTTTTAATTTTAACCGTGGTTAAGATACTCACTTTACTTATGTCCAATTGAGTGCTATCGACAATGCGTGCGTTTGCAACAATTTCTTCGAGTTTCGATATTTTTATTTCTAACAAACCCTGTGCGTCCTTTGCCGCATCATATTCGGCATTTTCAGATAAATCTCCCTTATCCCTTGCTTCGGCTATTTGCCTTATTACGCTTTTTCTTTCTACTGTGCGTAACTGATGGAGTTCTTCTTTCAGCTTTTTTAATCCTTCTTCGGTGTAATATGCAATTGTTGCCATTGTATTGTGTTTTTATTAAAATAAAAGAATCCCGTACCGATGATTACCGGGACGGGATTCATAAATGAATGACCCAAATATACTAATTATAAGTTAACTCGTGCTCCAAATGAGTGTACGCCACCGAAAGGGTTAGTGAATCTGTATGAATAATCGAGCCCAAAAGTAGATTTTTTCTCTCCAAAGGGTATTTCAAAAGTAGCACCGCAACTTGGCCCTGTAAAGGCTGTAGTACGATTTCCTTCACCCTGAAAAATTCCATCTTCCATATTCATTCCTGCGCGAACCATTAACATGTCTTTCCAACCGTATTCAAATCCCACTAAAAAATTATCTTTTGTAAATGAGTTTGAGGTAAAATTTCCGGCTAACGTAACACGGTGTGTTTTTATCCTTCCGGTCGAATCTTTTAATAAATAAAAATCATAAGATCCGCCAATGTTTAATAAAGCAGGAAGATCGAATGCAGCCGATCGACTATTTTGCGTAATTAAATACGAGTTGCCGTAGGCATTATTTACTGTGCTTTGTACAGATAAACCATCACCTTTGTACTGTAATTTTGGTCCGACATTTTTTAAACCCACACCTAAATGTATCTGATCGTATTTACCTGTATGATATTGTATACCGGCATCAATTGATACGCCTTGTGCTTTCACATTATCAATACCTTCACTAATTACACGCAACGTTATTCCGCCAAATATATTATCAGAAAATCCTTTGGCATACGATAAGGCAATATTAGTAAACCGTGGTGTAAAAGTTCCTAATCCACCTTCGGGCTGATCTTCGGTGGTACGTTCAATTTTTCCAGCATTTATTGATGTAATTCCTAAACCAATTGCGCCGGTTTCACCTACTCTTTGAGAAAAACCAAACGCGTTGATATTAATACCCGTACCTACTAACCAAGCAGAACGCATAAACATTAATTCAGTTTTTTTAGTAAAGGCTAAACCCGCTACATTGTTGTACTGGCTTTCAAGGCCGCGGCACTTTGAAGTATTAGCATTTGCCCAACCTGCCGAGCGAGCGTATGGATTTATCAGTAACTGTGTAGCTCCTGCCTGTCCTGCACGTTCAGGGTTCCCTGCTTCTGCATTAAATCCTGCAATTACCAATGTACCGGCTAAAATTAAATTTACTTTTTTATTTAAAAATGTTCTCATAATTATCATATTAATATCTTAAAACTTGTACCGCATGATCTTTGTAAACTGGCTTTTGTTTTTCTCCGAAAATGTTTGATTTTGCCAATTAGTAATTCTGTAAATCCAAAGGCCTCATTACACCAAACCATTTCAATATTTTTTCACCAACTCCCGGTACGTCCACGTATATAATATACAAGCCGCTCGCAATTGGTATACCAGATTGATTTTTCAAATCCCAATCTTGGTAAGGCAATCGTTTGCTGTGTACAAATTTAGATGATGCGTCTTCAATGTTGATATCTTCTTGTCCGCTAACATCTCTATCAAAAGTTCTAATCAACGTCCCGTTCAATGTAAAGATTTTAATCTTGCATTTATTTGGTAAATTAGTTATACGTATTTTAGTATCAATCCTTTTTTCTTCGTAAGACGAATACGCATAATACGGATTGGGAACGACATTGATCAACTCTAACGAATTTTTCGACATGTCGTTATTATTGATCTCAGAAAAGATATCCTGTGTATTAAATGTATAATACCCAAAATTGTTATTATAAGATCCATTTACAGAATCGGTAGTAAGTTGTGCATAGTTCGTAGAATTAACCGCTTTAGGAATTAATGACGCGTCTGCAAGACCTTGTTTACTACCCACATCATTTGCTAAAATAGATCCGCTAAGCCCTGGTCGGTAAGCTTTTTTAACCCTCAACCTCACTTTAACGTCACAGTTCATATCGGCAGGGTTATTGAATGCATAACGCTTATCAGATAATACGGGTATGTTAACCCACATGGCATCAGCCCAAATATTATTAAGTACGCGGGCGTTGTTGTTCTTAAATGCCCATTTGTAAATTCCAGCAAAATCGGAATAGTTACTATAATCTCCTGCTCCGATAAGTTTACCGTCTAAAAGTGCTGCACCCGAAACACCAGTGTATACCGAACTACTCCGTGCATGACCGAATACGTAAATATAATGCCTTCCGCCGAAAGGGAAATCATAGCCATTGTCAGCGAATTTTTCCGCGGTTGGATTCCACATCATATCACGACCATTGTTGTAGTCTTGTCTCGAATCTTCACCAAACGCGATATTTAAGCGCTCACCGGTTTCTACATTCACCGCATACCCCGGAAACCAGCCACAACCATAAACGTTGCTATCGAGTAATGCTTCGCCTTCGTTGCAACCTGCTCTACCCGTTGGCACACCTTGCTTATCCACAGATCTGTTTCTGCGCGTCTCTAGTTTTTTACCACCTGTTGGATTAGAGCCCACTTCATCACACTCTTCTAAAACCAAAGCACGAGTCCACTTACTTTTGTCTTTTGTAAAAATAATATTTACGCTTGATAGTGCACGAATATCATACGGTGATGCAATTGATGCTGTTGACTTACTTGTTCCAACAACTCCGCTTATTAAACCAGAATATGCCGGGGCAGCTGTTGTTATGGCGGGTAGAGTTGACTTGGTGGCTGCGGTTAAAATATATGGTGCCCAAGTACCGCCTAAAATAGATTCAAATTCTTGCCCCGGATCTAAAAAGCCCGGTACTAAAGAGGAAGTAGGGACAATTTCATAATCATTCTGATTTGCATCGTTAGCGCTGGTACTTGCTGAAAATTGCCCTGCACGTATCCAGTTACGGGCATCGGTACCGTCCTGATCAGTTAATCCTGACAACCAACGTTCAGATGGATTAGAAAACTCCATTGTCCCTTCTAAGAAATCGCCTCTTTGCACAATTTTATTTGTCGCTAACGCAGGACTGTTTAAATTTGCCACGTCGCCAACCTGTTTAATGTTTACTGACAATCCAATTTCACTGAAGTAAAATTCCTCGCCAACTTTAATTGATTTACAAGGAATATATTTTTTGTTGGTTGTTTTATCGCGCAATATCCATGTAACGCTATCAGCATTAACCTGACCGTAAATAGTTGCAGTTTTCGCCACTTTTTTTGCGGCATTTGCATAACAAATTGAATCGGGGTTAGATTTGCCGGCTTCGGTAACCGGATAATATTTTTTAACAAAGGTAACTTCAAATTCAGAGTTAGGAACATTAAGTGGATCTACAACTTTTACGTTGATTGGGCCTTTACCATTTTCATAAACCAACAATGCAGTTCGCGAACCTGTATTAAATACCTTATCCATTGTTTCTTGTGTAAAATCCAATATATTTCCACCGTTTCCTTGGCCTTCATGGCGTGTAATACGCGGACCATACCCATAAGCAGAATTAGAAATTGTACCGTTTTTTTCAGGATCAGGAATATGAGGTATACCGTAAGCCTTTTTAGACTTACGACCTTCAAGGTATGGCCTTTTTTGTCCTTCGAAAGAAGGGACACCAAACGTAGTAAAAGCAACGTTTTGTTTATATTCGCCATATTGGTTGTATCCATAAGCCACGGCAATAAAATAGTAGCTGCGGTTATT
>JAYTBK010000498.1:0-2493 GCA_043737035.1 Bacteroidota bacterium
CCCTTTACCGAAGGAACAAGCGTATACCAGGCACGCGCGCTTTTAAGGAATTATGACAAGGCGGTTTATTCGAATAACTGTGAACAAACGATGCTAGAAAATAATGCTCTAATGGCTACAGGAATTAAATTGGATACCAAAACAGAACCATCTGTAAATGTATATCCAAATCCTGCTGGTAATGAAGTGTTCATCATATCGGATATGGAAGGTGCAAAAATCCAGATCCTTGATATCACAGGACGCCTCGTTCTCAGCGCTTATCTTTCTGCTAACACAAAACTAGATGTTACCGAATTGAAAAGCGGCACGTATTTTTATAAAATAACAAAAGACAAAGTACAGGTTAAAACGGATAAGCTTATCATTATAAAATAACACTCTTCCTGAAAAAGGCTGTGCATCAGCAATGCACAGCCTTTTTAATTTACTTAAATATGCTATTATGCTAAAAACACTTATTTATATACTCACCGTTGCCATTATTATTCTAAAATATTCTTTAAGGAAGATACCCATTTAGAATACTGTCCTGTTTTATTGACAATATTTTTTAAGACATTCCTGCTTAAATTCTTCCACCTTATATCCTTCCGGTGATTGAAGCAAATTATCCATGCTGATTTTTGTGTCTTCAACAGGGGTTGAATCAGTTAATTGAAAAATAATAGTTAATAACGCAAGATTGCTTGCCTGCGGTGTGCTCAGGTGTAATGTGTTGCCATCATGCTGTAGTCCTTTCAGGATTCTCATGGCATTTTCGAAATCCAGGTTACCAGGTTCAAAAGTGATC
Source organism: Bacteroidota bacterium (assembly GCA_043737035.1). Lineage (GTDB taxonomy): Bacteria > Bacteroidota > Bacteroidia > B-17B0 > Aurantibacillaceae > UBA4416. Next base: position 794 of record JAYTBK010000498.1, read on the forward strand.
ATTACTGTGGTTTGCATTTTACCTGCTACGTAACGATGCAGGGTGTTTTTTTCTATGCTTGCCGACTGGCCTTTTTCAAGATGTAGTTTTCCGAAACCATTCCAGATATCAATTTCTCCTTCTACCACTTCAACTGTTTCTTTAAACAAGGTATGAAAATGCGGAAATACGGTTGCGTAAGGAGCCAATACACTTTTTAATACGGTACGTGAACCATTATTCTCTGTTGCCGATTCCAGAATTTCTGTTGTTGTGTAAGCCATGCTTAAAGTTAAGAATTAATGCTTGTTTGCAATAATGATGAATGGAAAACATTTTCTTTGTTGGATCAAAATGGCAAAACATTAATAAAGAAGAAAGAAAAGTTTATTTAAAAAACGTTTATAGAGTATTGTTAACGAGGGCTCATTAAGGAGTGGTAATAGTTATTCCCGAGGGAGATTCGGAAAACCCAGCTCGTCTTCCAGAATTTCACAACACTACCTTTGAGTATTTAAGTAAAGTTGGATTTGAAATATTATAATACTTTTAGAGTATAGTAAGCGGCCAAATCCCTTAATGTTTCTACTTAATAAAATTTAATGTTATCATTAAAATTACTCCGAGTATTCCTGCAAGAGCAAACATAAAAAGATAATCGGCTATTTTTTCGAGCAAGCGTTCGCGCTCAGGAATTTCAGTTTTAAGTGATATGAAGGAAAAACCGCACGAGAATGTTAGAAAAACCGCAATGATGGAAGTTGCTTCGCCGATAAGGTGTGTCTGCTCGCGATTGCCCATACGCATTGAAGTAATTACAAATAAACAAAAACCCAGCAATGTTGCTGATGTATTTAAAATATGTTGAGAAGTGTTATTGGCCATTTTTGTAAAATTTAAGGTTTGTAAAAAAGTTTAGCGCGATGCGATTTCGATGTTGTTTTCCGGCAACAAAGTTATTGAGCGACTCGTATATTGTTGCATTAATTCAAGGTCGTGCGATGATACGATAATTAATTTGTTTTCTTTTTCGCAAAGTATTTTTAATGTTTGAAATAAAAAGTGCTTGGAGTTGTAATCTAAAAACGCCGTTGGTTCGTCGAGTATAATCACCGGGGTTTGCTGTGCAAGTGATTTAGCGATCATCACTTTTTGTCGTTGCCCGTCGCTTAGTTCGTCAATCAATTTATCTTTTAAGGTTTCAATGTTTAAACTTTTAAGGACGGCATTGATAATAGTGATATCCGGCATCAATAGTTTGCCAAAAACATTGATGTATGGTGTACGTCCACTTGCAACAACATCAAAAACGGTAAGGTTAAAACCACCTATTTTTTCAGTAATCACTATACTTAATAAATGTGAAAGCTGTGCCGAAGAATAAGAATGAATATCTTTCCCATTAAAAACGAGCGTGCCCGCCAAACATTTCAATTGCCCCGTTATCGTTTTAAGTAATGTTGATTTACCAATGCCATTGTCGCCAAGCAATCCAATAAATTCGCCCTGCTTAAATTGCAACGACAAATTGCTAAAAACTTTGGTTGTTTTTTTACCGGTCGTATAGCCTATGTCAACATTGCTTAATGTGATCACCCGATATTTAATTTTGATTTGAACAATAGATAAATTACCACAGGTGAGCCAATTAAAGTTGTAACCGTGTTTATCGGTAGCGTAAAATTATTACTTATTACCTGACAAATTATATCGGCAACTAA
>JAYTBK010000499.1:0-2493 GCA_043737035.1 Bacteroidota bacterium
TATCTGCAAACTTTTTCGATAACAATTTTGCGATAAATTGTCGGCAATATTTAATTCTAAATGGCAATTCCCTTTTTCAAATAGAAGGTCGGCTAATAATTTTAATTGATTATCAGAAAATTGTTTTTCGTGAACTAAAATTTTCAGTAGCTCCTCGTCGGCAATACCTTCAACAAAATCTATTTCGGAGTTTGTATATTTTTGGGTGGCTTTATTGATTTCTTCCAAACATTCAAGCAATTTATCCTCACGCTTCAAACCTAAAATAACAGCCATTACTTTGCCAAATTCTTCAAATTGTTTTACAAGATAATCGCGTCTCAACATTACCAATAAAAGTAAATTTACTGAATTAAATTTAAAGAAATGTTTTAAATATTAAAGAAGTATTTAATAGCTAAAGTGGTATATTTAGCGCAAAAACACATCATTAAATAAAATGAGCGAATCAAATTTTGATATTATTGTTGTTGGTGGCGGCATTGTTGGTTTAGCCGCTGCTTACAAGTTAACCCTTCAAAACCCTGAAAAAAAAATATTGGTTCTGGAAAAAGAAAAAGAAGTGGCTATGCATCAAACCGGCCATAACTCGGGAGTCATACATTCAGGCATTTATTACAAACCGGGTTCTTATAAAGCTATAAACTGTGTTGCAGGCAGACGTGAATTGATGCAGTTTGTAAAAGATTATAAAATTGCCCATGACCTTTGCGGGAAAATAATTGTTGCGACCGAACAAAGTGAACTCGCCCACATGAACAAAGTTTTTAATAATGGTGTTGCAAATACGGTTGAAGGCATAGAAATAATTGATTCAAAAAAAATTAAAGAAATTGAACCACATTGTACAGGTATTGCAGGTATTTGGGTACCGTGTACTGGTATTATTGATTATACGGATGTTGCCCGTAAATTTGTTGAGCTAATCCATGCAAAAAATAATGGAAGCAAAGTTTTAACTAACCACAAAGTTATTGGCTTTGATAAACAGAATAATTCTACAAACGTTATTACAGAACAAGGCACCTTTAAAGGAAAATATATTATTTCTTGCGCAGGTTTACAGGCTGATAGAATTACAAGAAAAGATAATGTAAAAACCGATTCTGCCATTGTTGGGTTTCGTGGTGATTATTATGATCTTACCGAAAAAGGAAGGAGTAAAGTGAAAAATTTAATTTACCCGGTTCCAAATCCCGAATTTCCTTTTTTGGGCGTACACTTTACACGTATGATTAATGGTGGAGTAGAGTGTGGCCCAAACGCTGTTTTTGTTTTTAAACGCGAAGGGTATAGTAAAACTGCTTTTAGCTTACGCGATACAACCGAAGCATTTGGTTACCGCGGAACCTGGAAATTTTTTAGGAAGCACTGGCGTTTTGGGTTGGATGAATACCGAGGCGCGTTTAGTAAAACGTATTTTTTAAACCGCCTTCGTAAATTAATTCCTGATTTGCAAATGGATGATATTGAGCCTGCACGTTGCGGAGTTCGCGCAATGGCACTTGGGCCGAATGGCGATATGCTCGATGATTTTAAAATCGAGTACAAAGGTAATTCCATGCATGTTATTAACTCGCCGTCGCCTGCGGCAACCGCTTCGCTTGCTTATGGAAACGAAATTGCAACCATGGCAAAAAATTATTTTAAATTAAGCTGAAACTATAAATGAAGTTTATTGTGCTGCACATTATCCTTTTATTATGCTGTTGCAGTAAAGCGCAAAATTTTGATATTGAGGGTCACAGGGGCTGTAGAGGTTTGATGCCCGAAAATACCATTGAAGGTTTTATAAAAGCAATTGACTTAGGAGTTACTACGTTAGAAATGGATGTGGTAATTACTAAAGATAATCAAGTTCTAGTATCGCACGAGCCATTTTTGAATCATGAAATTTGCTCGGGTTCAAAAGGGCAAGTAATTGATACCGCAAACGAAACTTCTTTTAATTTATATCACATGAATTATGATGAGATTGAGCTTTGCGATTGCGGAAGTAAAATCCATACGCGTTTTAAAGATCAACTTAAATTAAAAACACATAAGCCATTACTTGCCTTTGTGATTGATTCTGTTGAAAAATATATCATTTACAAAAACCTAAAACCGGTAAATTACAACATCGAAATTAAGTCGTCAATCAAAACAGACACTATCTGCCATCCCAACCCACAAGCCTATACAGACTTTGTATACAAAGTAATTCAACAAAAGCGCATTTCCGCAAAAGTTATTCTTCAATCTTTTGATATTAGGGTTTTGCAATACATTCATTTAAAAAAACTGCCGGTTAAAACTGCTTTGTTAATTGAAAATACAAAAAGCTTTAGTCAAAATATAAAATTGCTTGGCTTCAATCCTACAATTTATAGTCCGGATATGCAATATGTAAATGAAACATTGGTAAAGGAATGCAAAACCCTAATATCAAAAGATTGAAGAATAACTTTTGCGGAAATGCGCTTTTGTTGAATTACTTTGTATACAAAGTCT
>JAYTBK010000500.1:0-14076 GCA_043737035.1 Bacteroidota bacterium
TTTAATGAATCTTTTGATTCAGGACGTAACGTAGCTTTACCCAGATCGTACTGAACAGCAGGGAAACGAATTTCAGCTTTAACAGGAGTTAAGGCAAAATCTTTAATAAAATCTTTTGATTCGTTTTCACCAACTGAACTTAACTTACCCAAATCTTTATTAGCCAAGAAACCTAATTTAAAACTTTGAGAAACGGTATTTTTATCCGTTGCTACAGTTACTTCATACGTGGTGTTTTCCTTCAATTTAAAATTGTATTTACCGTCGGCAAGTGTTTTAAACTCAAACATATCGCCACTTGAACCTTTTAAATGGATGAGTGCATTTTGAACGGGTTCGTTATTTTCGATGCTAACAACAGTTCCTGAGAGGTTGAAAATTAATGGTGGAAGCACAAAAGAATATAAATCATCGCCACCTTTACCACCTTCGCGGTTAGAAGACAAATAACCTTTTACTTTTTTTCCTTCGTAAACAATCCCGAAATCATCGGCCGGCGAATTCATCGGGAATTTAAGGTTTTCAGGAGCTTTAGTAAATTTACCGCCTGCATCTTTTTCCGCTTTAAAAATATCAAGGCCACCCATTCCTAAATGGGTGTTCGAAGAAAAATATAAAATTTTATCATCATCAGAAATAAAAGGAAAACCTTCGGCACCTGAAGTATTAACAGTTGGCCCGGCATTTACAGGCTGTCCCCACGCCTTCGCTTTTTTATCATAAGAACTCATCCAAATATCAGTTCCACCATAACCACCCTGTAATTTTGAATCGAAGTACAACGTATTTCCATCAGCGGATAAAGCGGGGTGACGAAAAGAAACGGTATCAACATTAAATGGCAACAATTCAGGCTCTCCCCAAGCCGGACCTTGTTTTTTACAAACATAGATCTGACATTTTAATTGTTTTCCTTTTGCTTCCGGGCAACGTGTTACAAACATCATATCGCCTTTTTTGGAAATATATGATCCACCTTCATTCAACTTTGAGGAGATTCCGCCAGCTAATAATGCCGGGGTGCTCCACTTACCGTTTTTATCAAGCTTTGTTTCATAAATATCTGAGTGGTTTTGTCCGTTAATAACATCAATACCACCGGTAGAACCCTGGCGAGTTGATGTAAAAATTAATGTATTAAATTTTTTATCAGAATAAGATGGGCTAAAATCAGCTTCCTTAGAATTGATTAACGCCATGTTTTCAACTTTAATGCGTGTTTCAGGCGTGTTTTTAGCGTCTTTCCACTGCTGTGCAAGTTCAGATGATTTTATTCCGGTTTCGCCACGCGGATCCGAAGGCATTTCTTTTTTATAATTATTGTATTCAACAATGGCGTCAGCGTAACGACCTTGCGCTTTTAAAGCATCCGCTAATTTTAAATACACAATTGGGTCGGGGTATTTTGCCTTAATCGCTTTGCTGTAGTACGTTTCAGCACCTTTTAAATCATTTATTTCCTGATACGAATCGCCGGTTTTAAATAAAATTTTTGTTTTTACCGCAGCCTTTTTCTCTTTAACGTAAGCTTGTTTGTAAAGCTCAATGGCGTTAAAATACTGATGGTTTTTATACGCAACATCGGCATCTTTTAAAAAGTTTTTTTGCGCGCTAAGCGAAAATGCAAATGCGATAATTGCAGTGGTAGTAAGTAGTAGTGTTTTGAAGTTCTTCATAGTGATTTAAACTTTATAAGTTGCTAATTTATGTATTTTTTTAAAAAATCAAAAATTTTAAACAACTTTTTAACAAATGGTTTTTTTTAGCAAAATAAGTGATTTGCGTGCTAGTTAAAAACCGACTTGAATTTATTTTTTTGATTGTTAAGTTTATAAATACGCATTTTTTTAGTTGGAGCTTTTCCCGCTTTTCGTTTTATCTTTTTGGGAAAGAGGCCGCCAAAAAGGATGCCACTACTATCGGGGCTAAAATATAAAACTTACCGTAAACTTGGCGTTAACCAACGCATTAATTTTGCGTGGCGGATTGAGGCAATTGTTTGAGTTCTTTTTATTTTCAGGCGTTAATCAAATAAAAAAACGAGTGCCGAAAGCCGGGCGGCGCCTGTATTTTTGCGCCGGCACGCCATACATTTTTTATAATTAAAGCAACAGCTTATTATCTTAAATACAGCATTTCTCTATATTTTGGCAAAGGCCATGTGCTATCATCCACAATGCTTTCAAGCTTATCAACATTATAACGCATGGTTTCAAAATAGGGTTTTACTTTTTCGCAATACGCGTGCGCCTGTTTTTTAGCACTTTCCAAGGTGTTGGCTTTTTTGCGTTCTTCAATCATTAATTCGGCTTCCGTTTTGATGATCGTTACCCGCTCCGAAATTTCTTTAATGAGTTCCAATTGGGTTTTGGCTACCGTTTTAAATTCAGCCGGCGATAAAATATCTTTCATGCCACGTACGTTATCCACTAGGTTTTTTTGGTAATTCAAGGCTGCAGGAATAATTTGGTTGTTTACCATATCAGCAATAATGCGCGATTCTATCTGAATTTTTTTAGTATACGTTTCTAAACTAATTTCGTAACGCGCTTCTTGTTCACGGTGATTTAAAATGCCCTGTGTTTCAAACATAGCTAACGATTTTTTAGAAATCATTGCTTCCAGCGCACCCGGCGTTGTTGGTAAATTACTCAAGCCGCGTTTTTTTGCCTCTGCCTTCCAAGCATCGCCGTAACCATTTCCTTCGAACCGAATTTTTTTACTTTCAATAATATATTTTTTTAAAGTCTGAAAAATTGCTTCATCCTTTTCAACTTTATTATTCATTAAACCATCCACATCTTTTTTAAATGTTACCAATTGCTCCGCCATGATCGCGTTTAACACAGTCATTGGTCCGCCGCAATTCGCGCTTGACCCAACGGCTCTAAACTCAAATTTATTTCCTGTAAATGCAAATGGCGATGTACGGTTACGATCGGTGTTATCCAATAAAATATCGGGTATGCGGCCGATGTTCATTTTCAGCGCTGTCTTTTCTTCCGGACTCATCTTGCCCGAGTGTACCGATTTTTCTAACTCATCTAAAACTTTTGATAATTGCTCACCTAAAAACACCGACATAATAGCTGGTGGTGCTTCGTTAGCACCCAACCGGTGATCGTTGTTGGCAGAAGCTATTGAAGCACGTAATAAATCGGCGTGCTCGTAAACTGCTTTTACAGTATTGACGAAAAACGTAAGAAATTGTAAATTTGTTTTAGGTGTTTTGCCGGGTGATAATAAATTTTTCCCTGTGTTGGTCGCTAAACTCCAATTGTTGTGTTTGCCGCTGCCGTTAACACCTGCATAAGGTTTTTCGTGCATTAACACACGGAAATTATGACGAATGGCAACTTTTTCCATTACATCCATCAATAATAAATTATGATCAACCGCTAAATTTGTTTCTTCAAAAACCGGTGCGCATTCAAATTGTGCGGGCGCTACTTCATTGTGGCGTGTACGAACCGGAATGCCTAATAAATGCGCTTCGTATTCAAAATCACGCATGTAAGCGGAAACCCTTTCGGGTATTGAACCCCAGTAATGATCTTCTAATTGTTGTCCTTTTGCCGGTGCATGGCCAAATAACGTTCTGCCGGTTTGTTGCAAATCGTAACGGATATTATATAAGGCGGAATCCACTAAAAAATATTCCTGTTCCCAACCTAATGTTGCAATTACTTTGGTAACGTTCTTATCAAAATATTGGCAAACATCTGTCGCAGCTTTATCAACAGCATGAAGCGATTTAAGTAAAGGCGTTTTAAAATCGAGTGATTCGCCGGTGTAAGAAATAAAAATAGTTGGTATGCATAAGGTTTCTCCCCAAATAAAAGCAGGCGATGTTGGATCCCAAGCCGTGTAACCGCGCGCCTCAAACGTATTGCGAATGCCGCCATTAGGAAAAGACGACGCATCTGGTTCTTGTTGTACCAAAGCGTTTCCGCTGAAACGTTCGATGGCGCGACCGCCTTCAATCGGTTCAAAAAAACCGTCGTGCTTTTCGGCTGTAGCGCCTGATAACGGTTGAAACCAATGTGTAAAATGCGTAACGCCTTTGCTTTGCGCCCAAGCTTTCATGCAAGCGGCAACTTGGTCGGCCATTTTACGTTCAACAATGGTTCCTTGGTGCATGGAATTTTGGATGCTGTTAAAAGCTTCTTCTGAAAGGAATTCGCGCATGGCATCTAAACCAAACACGTTGGAACCATAATATTGCGATACTTGTTTATTGGTTTTATTAAATTCAACCGGTACGCGTTTTACTACGTCCTGTAAAGCTAAAATACGTCTTGTACTCATTTAATTTGGATTTTTATAGGGGTAAAACGAAAAATGTGTTACTTTTTTACAAAAGTAGATGAAAAAAAGGGGGGGTGCAAGTGGAAAAAGGTATTATTTTTAAAAAATACCTCAAAAGCGAGAATATGTGTGTTTAATTTAATTATAAATAAAAGTGAGACCTAACGCTTAAAACATAAACGCGGTAATGTAAAGTGACTTGTCGTTAAGTACAAATTCAGTTATAATTAAAAACGGGAAAAATTACTTGAGGTTCAAATAGGATATAAAAACTTTATTCCCCTTGTACGCTATAACACTAAATCGACCTGTATTTTCATTAAAAGTTGCCGAAGAAAAATCACAGTATATCTGTTCTTGAATATCGAACAGTGAGCTTTTGATTGAACTTTGTTTATTAGTTGCAAACACCATCGCATTGCCGTTGCTGATCTTCTTAAATGTTTTTACGTCTTCACTGTTAGTAGCGCTTAAGTTATCAGCCAAATCATTAAAAAAGATAAATTTTTTTGACTTAAAAGTTACAAATTCTATTTGCTTAAATAGATTTGCATAAGGATAAAAACCCATGTAAGCCGAGGTGTTTCCTTTCTTCCAAAAATCTTCTGGAAAAGATAATTTTGATAATAAAGAGCTTGGAAAGATTTCTTATTTCAATGGCACTAAATTGAATTTGCTAATCTTTCCATCAACATCAAAATTAAAAATTCCAATATTTTGAATTTTGGTGTTGAGCATTCCATTAGCTTCAGCCACGCTCCGCGATTGAAACACAAGTTGGTCTTCATTATTATTATCAGTATAAAAATCAACAAGATAATTTAAAAAGTACATGCGCTTTTTATCTTTTATTTGTTCAGAATTTGCAAATGCATCATGCAGTTTGTTTTGCATTACTTCATATTTTTTAGAGATGGCCAACTTTAAAGGTGACAATGTTAATACGTAAACGTTAGACACCAGCGAATTAAATAAATTGTCTTCGAAATGATAATTGTGTGAAATTGCAATTTTTACATTTTTAGTATGGTCTACAATAAATCGTCCTGATATTGAACTGGGAATGTTATCAGGCGTTTTTTTTACTGTAAAATTAAGTTCTTCACATTTGTTGTCGTAAACTTTATACAAAGTTAAATCCGGAAAGTAGGTTTAGTTTTTTTTATTTCGGAATCATTAACCTGATAATTCGACATCGCAAAATAGTAATATTTACCCTGCTGAATGCTCGATAGAAAGGAAAAAGATTTTGATAAAAGCGGCGATGAAACCTCAATGTTTTTATTATAAGAGTTAATTTGCTTATGGTCGTATGAAAATGCTATGATTTTTAGTTCGTTTACATTATCAGTGATCCTTACGAAAGTCACCATTGTGTAAATTTTAAGTGAGTCGTCTTTTGTAAAATCAAAAAAATAATTTTCATTCTTTATAAATTCCGGTTTCAGACCCGAATATTTGCTAACTTCTATTTCGCCCATTTTTTTACCCGTATTTGGATTAATCAATAGTTTGAAAAATTTTATATTTCCCTCATCGCTAAACGACATTAATAAAACGATCGAGTTATCTATTTCATAAATCCCCGAAATCTCTACTTTCCCCTTATTCTCAGTTATTAACTCCCAAAACACTTTTTCAAGAATCATCTTTCCATCCTTATCAAATTTTTTCATGGATAATTTCGTTCGGTGTTTATCTGCCCAAAGTAAAATGGATGACTGATCATTAAGTCCGAGCAAGTAATGCCAAGCGTTTATTTGTTCAATTTCATCATTACCAATTTTGGGTGCTATCGACTGCGATTTACAATTGAGACTTAAAAAAACAACAATAAGAAAAGAGAGAATTAGTTTCATTTTATAGATTTTTAGTTGGTAGACCGAATTGCGAAATTAATACTATTTTTACCCCTGATGAATTTTTTATTTCCTTCGTTTTTAATTGGTTTATCGGCCATAACTATTCCAATTATTATTCATCTTTTCAACTTTCGCCGGTATAAGAAAGTGTATTTTACCAACGTACAGTTTCTAAAAGAATTAAAACAGGAAAGCGATAGTAAATCAAAATTAAAAGATCTGCTTATTTTATTGACTCGTATTCTTGCCATTGTTTTTTTAGTATTAGCCTTTGCACAACCATTTTTAACGAGTCAAATAAAACGCTCGGTTGGTGAAAAAGTGGTAAGTGTTTACATCGATAATTCCTTTAGCATGGAAAGCACAAATAAAAACGGCACCATGCTGGAAAATGCGAAAAATTACGCCGTAGAAATCGTCCGAACGTTTAAAGGAAGCGATAAGTTTCAGTTACTTACCAATGATTTTGAAGGGAAGCATCAACGTTTTTTAAGTAAAGAAGAATTTGTTGAGCAGTTGGAGGAAATAAAAATTTCGCCCTCGGTAAAAAATATAAACGAAGTAATTAAACGCCAGCAAAACTTTTTGCAGAGTAGCAACAATAAAAACCGACAACTATTTTTGATCAGTGATTTTCAAAAAAACGCTACAGAAATTAATAAAGCCGATGTTGACACAGGATTTAATGCGAGTCTAATTCCGGTTGTATCGCAAAATGTAGGCAACGTATATATTGATAGCGTTTGGTTTGATAATCCGGTACAACAATATCAATCGCAGCAAGTAATACATGCGTTAATTGTAAACAGAACAGATAAAGGAATTGACAACGCTACCTTAAAATTATACATTAATGATAAGCAGGTTTCATTAAATTCATTTTCTGTAAGCGCCGGAAGCAAGCAGGACGTTAGCATTTCTTTTACCGTTAAAGAAAAAGGAATAAACAAAGGAGTTTTGAAAATCGACGATTTTCCGATTACGTACGACGACGATTTTTATTTTAGTTTCGAAGCGCGAAATATTATTAACGTTTTAGTTGTTAACGGAAGGGATTGCAAAACAGCTTCTAATTTTAGATCTTTATTGCAATCGGATAGTCTATTTGTTTATACCGAAAGCAATGAACAATCCATAAATTATAGTTTATTTTCAAAACAAGATGTAATTATCGTAAACAACTTAAATACCATTACAAATGGTTTAGCGGCCGAATTGCAAAAGTTTACTGTAAACGGTGGGAGTATAATTGTATTTCCAGGTTTAAACCTCGATGCGGTAAGTTACAATAGCGCGTTTGCAACACTTCAGCTTCCGCAAATTGACGGTAAAGATACATCCACAACTAGAGCGCGGAACATTAATACGGAGCAAGGTTTGTATAATGGCGTATTTGTAAATGATAAACAATCGATGGATTTACCCAAAGTAAAAAGTCATTATCGCTTTGCAGGAACTACGAAAAGCAATTCGGAAGTTATCATACCATTACAAAATGGAACTCCTTTTTTGTCAGAAAATGTTTTAGGTAACGGTAAAATTTATTTGTTTGCGGTGAGTTCCGAGGAAAGCTCATCAAACCTTTTAAAACACGCCATCTTTGTTCCCACCATCATTAAAATTGCGATTCTTAGTTTAAAGGCACCGCCTGTTTATTACCTAACATCGGCAAATACCGGTTTGGTTTTAGATGAAGTGATGCTTTTTAATGATAGTCCGCTGCATGTTGTGAGTGCTGTTAACGATACACTTTATAAAAGCAACGTAACCGATATTATACCCGAACAAAGAAACATAAATGGAAAAACGAACGTGTTTTTTCAAAATCAAATTAACCGTGCAGGGCATTATTTCATCAAGGTTGATACAACAGTTTTAAAAGGAGTAGCATTCAACTATAATCGAGCGGAATCGGTAATGGATTTTTATACCACCGACCAACTTAAGCAGCAAATAAGTGACAAAGGAGTTAACAACATGCAGGTTATCGAAAATAACAATAACCAAATTTCCACCATTTTAGCTGACGTAACGGAAGGAAAAAAGCTTTGGAAATTTTGTTTAATTTTAGCTTTAATTTTTTTAGCCACTGAAATTTTAATTATCAGGCTTTTTAAAAAGTAGTGTTACAAGTTTCGCAAACGTATGCGGAAGTAATAACAAAAAACAGAAATCTGTGGAGATTTACGCATCTGCTGAACAAAAAGAAAATGAATATACTCGTTAAACAAGTTACGGTAATAAACGCGGCAAGCCCTCACCACAATAAAGTAGTAGATATTTTAATTGAAAAGGGAGTTATTACAGAAATCAAAAAAATAATTGCCGCCAAAAATGGGTTTAAAATTATTGAACCAGCTGGTGCTTACGTTACTTTAGGTTGGTTGGATATGCAGGTAAATTTTTGTGATCCCGGTTATGAACATAAGGAAACCATTATTAACGGTTTGGCCGCTGCCGCTGCCGGTGGCTTTACAGGCGTATGTGTGCATAGTGGAACTAACCCACCGTTACATACAAAAGCTCAAATAGAGTATGTAAAAAATCAGGCAAATAACAATCTTGTAAATGTATATCCTGTTGGCACTTTAAGTCACGGTAACGATGGAAAAGACCTGAGTGAAATGTACGACATGCAATTGGCAGGTGCCGTAGCGTTTAGCGATTATAAAAGTGCGGTTGGTGATGCGGGGCTTATTTTAAGGGCTTTACAGTATGCTCATAGTATAAACAGTTTTATTATTACGCATGCTAATGATAAAAGCATCTCGCACGGAGGGCAAATGAATGAAGGAATAACTTCTACAAAGCTCGGATTAAAAGGCATTCCGGCAATAGCCGAAGAACTAATGGTGCAGCGAAATTTGCAATTGCTTGAATATTCGGGCGGGCGACTACATTTCCCAACCATAAGTACAAAAGGAAGTGTTGAATTAATTAAGAAAGCAAAAGCTAACGGTTTGCGGGTTACCTGCGGAGTGGCCGCACATAATTTATTGCTGGACGAAAGTGAACTTCAGAATTTTGATACAAATTTTAAAACCGATCCGCCTTTACGTGATAGAAACGATGTTGCCACACTGCGCAAAGCTTTGGAAAGTGGAGTGATTGATGTTGTGGTAAGTGATCATTCTCCGCAGGATATTGAAAGCAAGGAGTTGGAATTTGATTTAGCTGATGACGGAATAATTGGATTGCAGACGGCTTTCTGTTGTTTGACAACTGCAATGCCAAAAATTGCCGCTACAAAAATATCAGAATGTTTGGCGGAAACCCCCCGACTCATATTAGGGTTAAACGCAGAGATCATTGCGGAAGGTAGCAAGGCCAATCTCACAATATTTAGTTTAACGCAACACACTACTTTATTGGAGAAAGATATTGTTTCCAAAGCGAAGAACACACCATTTATTGGGAAAGAAATGAAAGGCAGAGTTATTGCCACTATCAATAACGGTAGGATAAAAATGATTTAATTTGAAAATTGCGATTCTCATATTTTATTTGAGTTACACGGCTGTAAATGCTCAAATACGAAAAATTAGAGTTAAGAAGCCAATAAATAAAGTTTCGTTAGTTCAGAGTGAATCGCCATGGCATGTTACATTTTGTAATTATTACAACGGACCGATAACGAAGGTAGAATTGTTTAATTCCAGAAATAATTTAAAAATATCCAACAATACTATTGGTTTACGGAGGATAATAAGGTTTGAATTACTTTATAAAATACATGGAAATATTTACAGTAGGGCATCTTCCGGCGATTCCATTCCGTTAGAAGTTCGAAATGAATTGATACAGATAGACACAAAAAGTAATTTTTTTATTTGTGATATAAAGGCAGCGTCTAAGTATTTGGGTACTGTTTTATTAAACCCTATCACTTTAAAAGTAATTGAGTAATCCGGTTATCATATTGGTAACACCGGGCTTTCCAAAAAACGAAGCGGATAACGCGTGTTTACCTGCTTTTCAGCAATTTGCACTATCGGTAAAGAATCAGTTTTCGCAGTATAAATTAATAGTTGTTGCTTTTCAGTATCCTTTCGAAAAAATAGAATATCAATGGAATGGTATTGATGTCATTGCTCTCGGCGGAAAAAACCGATCCAAAATTTATCGATTGGTCACGTGGATAAGAGCTTACAGTGCGTTAAAAAAAATAGTAACACACTACCCTGTTATTGGGTTAGTAAGTTTATGGGTTACTGAGTGCGCGTTTGTTTCAGAAAAGTTTTCTAAAAAATTTTTTTTAAATCATTTGATCTGGATCATAGGCCAGGATGCAAAATCTTCTAACAAATATGTTTCGCGCATTAAGCCAGAAGCAGAACAGCTAATAGCCATGAGCGATTTTTTAAAAGATGAATTTCATAAAAATCATGCGATTGCTCCGCAACATGTATTTGAAAACGGCATTACGGAAACAATATTTCCGGAGTTGAATTTAAAAGAACGCCGGATCGATATTTTCGGCGCAGGCTCTTTAATCCCTCTTAAAAATTACAGTTTATTTATTGAGTTAGTTGCTGAGGTAAAGAAAGAAATACCGAATGTTAAGGCTAACATTGCGGGTGGTGGAGAAGAGCAGAAGATTTTGGAGTTTCTTATTAAAACACTTGAGTTGGAGAATAACATAAAGTTATTGGGCCCAAAAACACATGCGGAAATATTAGCGTTAATGAACTCGAGCAACGTATTTTTGCATACTTCTAATTATGAAGGAAATTCAACGGTATTAATGGAGGCATTATACAGTGGGTGTAAGGTCATTAGCACGTGTCCTTTATCACATGCTAAAATAGAACAACTATATGTTTCCAATGAACGGGATGAGTTGAAGCAGAAACTTATCGAAACTTTATCTTTTGTTGATAATGAGCGTAAGCGTGTTACATTTAACACGATGGATCGATCGGTACAACGAATAGTTAATTTACTTTTGCAAAAGTGAGACGGCGATTGTTTCAATCTTTCTTCCAATAGCCGTTAAAGACAGCTCTTCTTTAAAGTGGTTCAAAATTTTCTCGTGCATTTTATTTTTATTAAGCGTGCTAAGTAAGAGTAGTTTCTCAAACAGTTCGTGGGCATTTCCCGGCTCAAAAAGTAATCCATATTGGCCGTGTTCCGTCATTTTTTTAAATGAAGGAATACGAGTAACTACCGGAATACAACCACAGGCCATGGCTTCACATAAAGCAATGCCGCTACCTTCGTAATGCGAAGCTGCAATAAAATAATCTGCAGCATTGTACCAATTTTCTAAATCTTTATGTTCCTTTTTTCCAACAAGGCTAACATAATTACCTAACTGGTGGCTGTTGATATAGTCTATAACCTTTTGTTCAAGCTCATTGCTTCCGTAAATCATATATAGTTTAAAAAAATTTCCGGCTGCTTTGAATTTATGAAAGGCTTTTAAAACTGTAAAAGGATCTTTGTTTTCGTCCAGCCTGCCAACCCATAAAAAAATAGTTTCGTGCTCTATATTTAAAAGCGCCTTCGCCTTCGCTTTATCCATTGGTAAAAATAGTGTAGAGCCTTCCATGACTTCATATATTTTTCGCCTGTTCTTAATGATTTTATTTTCTTGATAGGTTTTTGCCAGGCCTTTTGATGCAAATAAAAAAGCATCCACATTGGAATACGCTAATTTTTGTATTCCTGATTTTATGAAATGCTTAAAGGGTTTTTCGGCATGGTGCTGTATAATAATTTTTGTTTTTTCGGATAAAAACAAACGAAGAACCAGCATTTGAAATGGAAATGTGAAACCATGAACAATAATTATTTCGGGTTTTTCTTTCCTAACATAACGACATAATTTAAAAGGTACGTGAAAGAATTTGTTTTTTCCACTAAAAAATAATTCATCTGCTTTGTTGGAAGGCATAAACCCTGATTCAGCAAGCTTAAGATGAGTTACTTCAAAGTGTTGTTTCATACTTAAATATACCTGTGAGTCTATCGTATGACGGTATTCAAGAAACTCAAATTGCGAGGGCTTGATAGCTAAAAAAAGTATGTTTAATAACTTCATGAATTGAGGTCTGTATAAATTTATTATTTTTAATCAAGCTAAAAAATTTTCTTTATGCAGATTAGTGTACTTACGATTATTCATAACCGGGTTGATATTTTTTCGGAAACCATTAGGTCGGTGTTAGAACAATCTTATCCAGTGTATGAATTTATTATCATAGATGATGGCTCAACAGCCAATGTAAAGTGCTTAGTGGAAAGCTTTAACGACCCACGGATAAAATATTTTTATTATAAAAGAGTAGGCGTAATAAGTAAATTGAGGAATATTGCTGTTTCTAAAGCCAATGGCGATTATATAGCGTTTATTGATTCCGATGATCTATGGCATAAAGATAAAATAGCAAAGCATATTGAATTTTCCAAAAAGTCCGACGCTGTTATTTCCGTGAGTGATTGTAGCTTGTTCAATACAAAAGGTTTAATTGGTAATAGTGTTGGGAAGGAAATGCATGGACGTAATAATACATTGTTTGAAGAACTTATAGATTATAATATGTCATTTGCTTTTGGCACGAATCTTTTTTATAAAAAAAATATTCCCGGAATTGATACAACGTTTGATGAGTATTTGGTTTTAGGAGAACATGATTTAATGTTGAGGTTGAGTGCAACACAAAAAAGTGTTTTTATACCAATTGTATTAAACTACATCAGAAGGCATGACTGTAATATAAGTAAAGAATCATCCATCATAGATTTGGTAAGCCCTTTGGAGTATAATAGAACGATTGATAAATTAAGACGTGATGGATCGCTTTCTACAAAAAAGTATATGAAAGTAAAAGCCAGTAATTACAGTAAAATCGGCGGATATTATATGAAAAAAAAAATGTATGCAAAAAGCCAGATCTATTTATACCAATCGCTTAAACTCAATTTTAATTTATATTATTTAAAAATCTTTTTAAAAATAATGATACTTCGATGGAGATCTTAAATTTAAAAAATATCAATATCGCTAAATTGAAATTTTAATTTTTCTAAATTATATGTGTTAGTCAAATTTTTTGTGATAACAGAAAATCCTTTTTCGGGCTTTAAATTTTTTGATAGAAGCGTATCTAATTTCGTATTTTCAGAAACCATAAATGTAATGGCATTGTTGGTAATAGTTTGAATTTTATTTATTGTTTCAGTAATTTTATTTTCTTCAATTGGCCATAAAGCTCCAACCCATAGCTCGTTTGAAGCATTTTCCCAAAAAGAAAAATTTGAAGTTTGTATGATTTTATTTTTATTATACGCTTTGTATTGTATATATTCCTTATTATAAATGATGCCATCGTATCCTTCCTTCAGCATTGAATTTTCAATATGAACTATATGTTTTTTTAAATTTAAAAATCCAAATTTTCTATAGAGTAACTTAAATAAATTATCAGAAAACGGAAGAGAATAACGGTTCATTGTTTGTGAATGTACAAAGCCAAGTTTATCTGTTAATATAGAAAACGAGTTTTGATTTGGGAAACCAAAAATAAAATGGATTCCTTTTTGTTGTGCCAATGCAATGGTGCGAGTTACAAGTTCCTGAAATAATCCTTTTTTTCTATATTTAGGATGTGTCATGGCATCACAGGCCTGCCCTGCTAATACCGGTTGTGAGTTAATAGAAACAATGGTAGGAATGATCCCATAATAAGCAACCGGGATATTATTTTCAAATGCAAAAAATCCAATGTATTCTGCGCCCGTATAGTGTGTTGCATATTTTAAATGGAAATGCTGTTTTGAACAGGATTTATGGTATACTAAAACAAACAAAGTATACAAGTGCTTTAAGTTCAACGAATCTAATCGTGAAATGCTGTAATTACTCATAAGTATGTTTAGCAATGTAATACATTTGGTTAATAGC
>JAYTBK010000501.1:0-6295 GCA_043737035.1 Bacteroidota bacterium
GAGTAAATGTACTATTTGTTTGTTTTGTAACGATGATCTAATAAATTGTTTTATAACGGAAATACTGGGTAATAAATTGCTATTTAAAAATTTCTTCAAGTTTAGCTTCAAGTTCCGCACCTCTGAGGTTTTTAGCTAATATTTTTCCGTTTTTATCTAACAAATAATTTTGCGGTATGCTGGATACGCCGTAAAGTTTCGCAGCATCGTTTCCCCAACCTTTAAGGTCGCAAACATGTGTCCAAGCAAGGTTATCTGCCGCTACCGCTTGTAACCATTTTTCTTTGTTCTGATCAAAAGAAACACCTAAAATGGTAAAACCTTTTTCCTTATATTTATTGTAAGCGTTCACAACATTTGGATTTTCTGCCCGGCAAGGTCCGCACCAGCTTGCCCAAAAATCGAGCAGCACATATTTACCTTTAAAATCGGTTAGTTTAACCATTTTTCCATTGGCATCGGCCTGCGAAAAATTAAGTGCGGTGTAACCAATCATGGTACCGCGCATTTGAATTAATTTTTCCTGGGCGAGTTTACCATATTTGGTATTTAAAATACTTTTATCAAGTAAAGCTACAACAACTTCAAGCTCCTCAACGGCCACAGTTGCATTTTGATAATTATAATAAATAGCAAAACCACTTACCGCCGATTTTGAGTGTGTTTTTATAAATTGTTGGAGGCTTGTTTTAACTTCTTTATCCATTGCTTGGTATTCGGCCTGAATAGCGGCTACAGCGTTACCATCATTTTTGGCTTTAGCATCATTAAACCGCGTAACCATATCTTGCTGTTTCGCACCAAAATTCATCATTAAAGCGTTATACTCCTGATAATCTTTTTGCGTTTTTCCGCCTTGTATTTTCCCGTAATTTAAACTATCAATACTTGCGCTAACACTAGTTTTACCGCCATCCACAAAAAATATTAAATTGGGTTGCTCGTTTATGTTATTGGCTTTGGTTATCCAATACATATTGGCCTCCGAGGTTTTAGCGGTATATGTAAAATTGGATTTCACCACTTTTACGCTATCCGTAACATCCTTGTTATCCCATTTATGGTGCACGTAAATGTACTTTTGGGTAACGTTTCGCAAGTTTCCAGTAACGGTAAAATTTGCGGGTGTTTGCGCTTTCGCAAAGAAAGAAAAAACAAATAAAAAGCTTACGAGGGATTTAATCATCATATATGTGTTAACGGGCAAATATAAGTTTAATTGCAAAGTTGTTAAAGTTAAAAAATATAAATAAAGATGATCACAATCTTCAAAAACAACCCATAATTGTTAAAACATTTCCCCAGCTTAATTTATTGTTAAGTCTTTCTTAACGAATTATCATATTTATACACATGTGTTTGTAGGCCACGTAAAATGTTTTATTTTTGTAATGCTAAAAAGTGACCACCCTATAAGCAGAAATCAACTCTGATATCTATCTTAAACCACTAAGCATTATTATACAAATTTTAAAAAACCAAACATGAAAAAAATTTTATTTAGCTTAACATTAATTTCTGCGGCGCTTTCAGGCGTAGGTCAAACTCCTTGTACTACCATGTTTTTTTCCGAATATGTTGAAGGATCAGGCAATAACAAGGGAATGGAAATATATAATCCAACTGCCTCTTCCATAAACATGAACAACTTTAGGTATGTAAGGTACAGTAATGGTTCTTTATCCAGTACAGATAGTACTGATTTGGTTGGAACAATTAATGCGTACGGCACTTTTTTAATTGTGAACGGTCAAACCGTTGCTTCCGGAACAACTTCACCTGCGGTGGATCCTTCATTATACGCAATGGCAACACCTCCAACGGGTATGACTGATCACGCGTACCCTGCACCAACTTATGCAAACGGAGATGATGCTTTGGTTTTGATACAAAAAAGCCCTTATAAAATTTTAGATATTTTTGGAAAAATCGGTGAAGATCCCGGAACTGCCTGGACAAACGTTTCGCCTTTTACAGGTGCCGGTGCATGGATTACTGCAGATCACACATTGCGTCGTAAATCATCAGTTAATATGGGCGTGATGACAAACCCAAATTTATTTGATGCTTTGGCTCAGTACGATTCTTTACCACGTAACACTTACTCCGGTTTAAATTCGCATGCCTGTGTTTGTTCTGTTGGAATTAAAGAAAATAATTTCTCTGCACAGCTTTCGGTATATCCTAATCCTTTAACAGGAAACGATCTTATTATTGAAAGTGCCCGTTTAGCTATTAAAGCGGTTGAAATAAGTAATTTGTTAGGACAGACAATATATACTGTTACGAACCTAACGGATGACAAATTTATTAGAATTAAAAAAGAAGAATTTTTGGCGGGCGTGTATTTTATTAGTATAACGAGCGAAAATAATACAGTTGTAACCAGAAAAATTATTGTAAAATAATTCATACTAATGGGTTGCGAATGATTTATTCACTCGCAACCCATTTTAACTTTTTTAAGATGATTAAGATCCCCCAAATATTATTGTTGGCTTTTCTGTTCTGTGCTATTAAAACAGCCTGCGGTCAGGATTCACTAAACAAGTACAATGTAACCGGAACTATTATCGACGCCCTCACAAATGAACCTTTAATTGGGGCAACGGTAATTTACGCGCCTGGTAAAGGAACGCAAACAGATGTTGATGGGAATTATAAAATGAAGTTACCCAATGGTAATTACGATATCTCCATTAATTACATGGGGTATAACACTCAAAAATTTAAAATTAAAGTTTTAAATAAAGATGTAAGTACCAATCTTAAATTAGAAAGTCTTGTTTTAGATGAAATAGAGGTAGTAGCGAACGTAGCTCAGGTTAGAGAGACACCTGTAGCTTTTACAAACATTACTCAGCAACAAATTAAAGAGGAACTCGGATCGAGGGACATCGCAATGTTAATGAATTCTACACCCGGAGCTTACGCAACCGAACAAGGTGGAGGAAGCGGCGACGCGCGTGTTACGATACGCGGGTTTAGCCAAAACAATGTGGCCGTTTTAGTAGACGGAGTTCCGGTGAATGATATGGAAACCGGCGCCGTTTTTTGGAGTAATTGGGATGGTCTCGGAGAAATAACAAGATCAATACAAGTACAACGTGGGTTAGGTGCCAGTAAACTTGCTATTCCTTCAGTGGGTGGCACGATGAATATACTAACACAAGGAATTAACGAAAAATTTTCGGTAACCATTAAACAAGAAGTTGGAAATAACAACGCTCTGCGTTCATCAGTTGGAATAAACAGCGGGTTAATAAAAAATAAATTTGGCGTAACGGCTGCCTTTAGTTATAAACAGGGCGATGGTTATGTGGATCAAACCTGGACAAAAGCATACTCGTACTTTATAAAATTACAGTGGAAAGTTAATTCAAGGCATTTAATAAGTTTAGGAGCGAACGGTGCGCCGCAATCTCACGGACAAAGAACAAGCCGATATGAGGTGCCGTTGTACGATAGAGAATATGCGCAAAAAATTGGTATCGATGTGGATTCTGTTACAAAATTTGGAACAATAAATACAGTAACAACAAACCAAATAGGTGATAGAGGACTTCAGTTTAATCCTGATTACGGTTATATTAATGGGAAAGCGGTAGGCAGAAGTGTGAATTACTATCACAAGCCATTATTTTCTTTAAACCATTTTTGGAATGTTTCGGCTAAATTAAATGTATCCACGGTTGCATACACTTCACTTGGGAGTGGTGGTGGCACACAATTAAGTAATACAAGTGCTAACAGAGATAACCAAACCGGCTTATACAACTTTCAGCAAATTTATGACAATAACACAAATCCTGTAAAATCGATTAACCCATACTACAGCGATACAGAATTAAAAGCGTCTAATTTTATCCAGGCACAGGAAAATAATCACCAATGGTACGGGTTGCTAAGTACAGCAACCATTAAAGCAACTACCAAGTTAACGCTTACACCCGGAATTGATGCACGTTATTATCATGGATATCACATTACAAAGGTTTATGATTTAATGGGAGCCGATTATACTATTAATACATCAAACGCAAACATGCCAGGAGCAAGTGATGGTAAGGAATACATTCAAAACGATGTAAAACATAAAGGCGATGTAATTTTACGTAATTACGATGGCTTAGTTAAATGGGGCGGATTATTTTTGCAAGCCGAATATAAATTTAAAAAATGGACAACTTTTTTTACAGCCACTTTTTCGGAAACCGGTTACCAGCGTAAAGATTATTTTACAGCGAATTATCTTGACATTGATGGTAAAAAATATTACCCGACATGGAATTACGGTGACAGTACCAAAATTAATGGAACAAAATATTATTACAATACATCACCAGAATCAAAGAAAGCTTTTACTAAAGAAAAATGGTTTTTAGGATACACCGTAAAAGGTGGCGCTAATTACAATTTAACCGATCATCATAGTGTGTTTGCTAATATTGGTTATTTGTCGATGGCTCCGCGTTTTACAAATATATTTGATAATAAAAGTAAAGAATACTTAGACGCGAAAAATCAAAAAATATTTGGGATAGAGCTTGGGTATGGAGCAAAATACAGATTGTTTGCAGCGAACATAAATACTTATTATACGACTTGGGAAAACAAACCACCAACTTTTGCACCCGTTATTAATACGGCAGACGGTCCACGCTCAATTAACGTAAATGGTGTACAGGCAATACATAAAGGAATTGAAGGCGATTTTATTTTTAAATTTTTGAGAAAGTTTGAACTTGAAGGCCTTATGTCTATTGGAGATTGGCGAAACAACACTGATAAAACCGTTTACTTGCAGGATGAAGCAGGAAATAATACAGATTCTGTACACATACAAGCTAAAAATATTTTTGTTGGTGATGCAGCACAAATCCAATATGGTGCAAGTTTAAGGTTTATGCCTATTAAGGGATTATACATTAAACCGCGCTTTACTTATTTTGCCAAAAATTACGCTAATTACGATTACATTAGCTTAACTGGTAGTAATGCAAACCGACAATCGTGGAAATTGCCGAATTACGGACTATTGGATCTTTACTTAGGTTACGAATTTAAAATAAGCAAAATTAAATTTACCGTTAATGGAAGCATTACAAATATTTTAAATGTAACCTACATTACCGATGCCACCAATAACGGCTCAACTTATTTTAAAAACTTCGACGCAAACAGCGCCACGGTTTATATGGGCATGGGTACACGATTTAATAGCGGATTAAGAATTACTTTTTAACTTATAAATTTAACTTATTACCAATGAAAAAAATTACCCTCTTGCTATTTTGTTTGATTACTATTTGTTCTCAGGCGCAAACCATTGTCACCGCACGCGCGGCGGTAATTGGAACTAGTGTATCTATTAAAGGAATTGTTACCAATGGTTCCGAACTTGGCAACATACGTTACGTGCAGGATGCAACCGGTGGAATTTCTATTTATGGCACCAACCTTACATCCGTGCAACGTGGTGACTCCATTAATGCAACCGGAACACTTACTAATTATAATAACTTACTTGAAATTACTCCTGTAGCGTTTACCGTTGTGGCAACGAGTAAGCCACTTCCAACACCTGCTTTGGTTACTCCAAATACCATGATAGAACCTTATGAAGCACAAGTAGTTAAAATTAATAATGGCATTTTTGCATTAGGTGGAAGTACATTTGCGGGCAACACTAATTATAATTTTACAAGCGGCGGACAAACAACACAAATTCGTATTTCAACAACCAGCACACTTGTTGGCACCATCATACCAAATTCATCGGTAAATGTAAGCGGTATTGTTTCGCAATTTTGTTCAACTCCTGCCACAGGCTGTACAACGGGTTACCAATTACTGGTAAGAGACCAAAACGACATTGTAAATAATTCATCCATTTATTTAACGGCACAACCGTCAGTTTCTGCTATTTCCACGTCGGCTTTTAATCTTGCCTGGGGTACAAATATTGCCGGGGCAAGTTCTTATATCCAAATCGGTGCAAGCCAAACGCTGAGTGGTTCTACAA
The DNA here is from genome assembly GCA_043737035.1 of Bacteroidota bacterium. Lineage (GTDB taxonomy): Bacteria > Bacteroidota > Bacteroidia > B-17B0 > Aurantibacillaceae > UBA4416. Next base: position 6,026 of record JAYTBK010000501.1, read on the forward strand.
CGACATTAACAGCAAGTTCGGCAACCACGCATACAATTGCGGTTAGTGGGCTTACAACTGCTACTATCTATTACGTTAGGGTCTATTCCATTAACGGAAGCGATACGGCAAAATCATCTATCAAAGCATATTGCACACAATCCAATTCTTCCGGCATTATCAAAACGTATTTTACAAGAAGTGTCGATAATACGGTAGCAACAGCCGGAAACAATGCTAAACCATTAATTACGTTAATTGATGATACACTCATTGCCTACATTAACAGAG
>JAYTBK010000502.1:0-2469 GCA_043737035.1 Bacteroidota bacterium
TTCGCAAATATTTCGGGTATATGTCCGTTTCATATTCCGGTGCACACCGATATTTCGGGCCGTTATCGTGTTACGGATGCTTGTGTATCGCCCATGGACATGCAGAATGTTGCTTGGTTTGTTTTGCCACCTACGCAAGAATATTATTATAAAATTAAAAATCCAACTTATAAAAGTTTACCGCCTTACCAATTAGGTTGTTCACCCGAAATTGAGAGATCCATGGAAGTTATATATCCAAAGCCGGGCACTATTATTTTTATTCCGTATGAGTTAACTGGCCGTCAGGGTAAAACCGTTTTTGAAATTGCGCACCGAAATCCTGCATGCAATGTGTTTTGGCATTTGGATGGCGCTTTGGTGGGCACTACTAAAAACATTCATCAACTTGGTTTAAATCCTTCAAAAGGGAAACATATGCTTATTGTAACTGACGGTACGGGTAAAACAATTTCAATCCCGTTTGAAGTAGTGAGTGATAAAAAATAATATTTCGTTTAGCCCATTTGGCCGTCGATGATGGCTGATTTTTTATGAATGTTCATTCAATAAGCAGTTTTGTTGAAAAACTTTAAAAGCATCATTATTTTAGTTTTCTATATTTGGTAATGGCATTATTGGAAGAAAAGGAAACTGAAAAACTATTTTATTCTATTGGCGAGGTTGCCCAGATGTTCAATGTAAATACATCGCTTATTCGTTTTTGGGAAAAGGAATTCGATGTGATTTCACCTTCTAAAAATAAAAAAGGGAATCGTTTATTCACTAAAAAAGATATTGGAAATTTCAAGTTAATTTTTCATTATGTAAAAGAAAAAGGACATACGCTGCAAGGAGCAAAGGACAAACTTAAAAGCGGTGTGCAAGAAACCGATAAAGTTAATGTAACTGTTATTGATAAATTAAAGGATATTAAAAACAAACTTCTTGATATCAAAACTTCACTTTGATTTATCGGCTCTTCTTTCCTTTCTTAATTGTTTAATTTCGTTACCAGTATTCTTTAAATTTAATTTATGATCTTAAACCGAAAATTACCTCCTGCTTTTAAAATAATTAATAAGATTGATATTCCACGGGCAAAAAAATTTACACTTGATAATGGTATAAACGTTTTTTCTATCGACGCCGGCTCTCAGGAGTTAACTAAGATTGAATTTTTGTTTAAAGCGGGCATGTATTACCAAAGTCAGCCGTTGCAGGCCTCTGCAGCCAACAACTTATTAGAAACAGGTACTAAAAATCATACTGCCAATCAACTTTCTGATGAGATTGATTTTTTTGGATCTTTTTTTGAAAGTGCAGTTGAACAGGATTTTGCTTCTTTAGCTTTATTCAGTTTAAATAAATATATCGATAAAAGCCTTAAGTATGTGGAGGATATTATAAAAAACCCAACATTTCCGCAGGACGAATTTGAAATATATATTTCCAATAAAAAACAAAAACATTTAGTAAATTCTCAAAAGGTCAATGTTTTAGCACGACGCAGGTTTACTGAATTAATATTTGGAGAAAAACATCCTTACGGACGCGATGTTAAGTTAGAAGATTTCGATGCGCTTACAATACAATCTGTGAAAGATTTTTATAAGCATCATTACCATTCATCCAATTGCACGATCGTTATTTCCGGGAAATTATCGGACGATATAATTAGTATACTTAACAAGTATTTTGGCTTGCAACCTTGGGGAAATATTGAGCCATTGCAGTTGCCTAAAATTGATGGGGATGTAAATACCGGCGGTAAACATTTTATTGAAAAAACCGATGCAATTCAATCGGCAATCCGCGTAGGTAGAAAACTGTTCAACAAAAAGCACCCCGATTATTTTAAATTTCAGGTTCTTAACACCATTCTTGGAGGATACTTTGGCTCGCGATTAATGGCTAATATTCGCGAAGATAAGGGTTATACATATGGCATTGGCTCAGGATTGGCTTCTTTTGTAAATGAAGGTTATTTTTTTATCTCTACGGAGGTCGGTGCAGATGTTACTTCTAACACTTTGATTGAAATTTATAAAGAAATTAAATTATTGCGAGATGAACTCATTAATGCCGATGAATTGGAAACTGTACGAAATTATGTGTTGGGTCAGTTTTTAAGAAGTGTTGATGGTCCTTACGCGTTAGCGGATAAATTTAAAGCTATTTGGGAATTTGGTTTAGATTACGATTATTTTGAAAAATATTTTGATGCGGTTAAAACCATTACGCCCGAAGAAATAAAAGACTTAGCAAATGCTTACCTACAGGAAAATGATTTAATAGAGTTGGTTGTAGGAAAAAATAATTAAAAAGTGTCAAAAATTTTTATTATCGGCCCGGCTTACCCTTTGCGTGGAGGTTTGGCAACGTTCAACGAACTTTTTTGTAACGCTTTTATTGCTCAGGGCCATCAATGCGAAATTATTTCTTACAGTTTACAATATCCGGGGTTTTTGTTTCCGGGTAGTACCCAAT
>JAYTBK010000503.1:0-2462 GCA_043737035.1 Bacteroidota bacterium
CCCTTCCATTACCATTTCAATTTTCCAGATAAATGAAAAGTACATTGTAAAGTTCGAGGCTGGCCCAATGGAACAAGCTTTTAAATTTAGTAGCGCCGAAGTACAATCGGTTGAACAGCTAAAAAATATAATTAACCAATCATTTATTGAAAAAATCAGGGAAAGGTTTAATGAAATGTATCTACAGCTCAAACAAAGTCTATCTCAGTAAAAAATCAATTAATTTTATAACAGGTGTTTAAATATATTTTAGCCGTACTTGGTTTCTTCTTTTTAGGAACAATCCCGGGTGCGATCATAGGTTTTGTAATTGGCTCCGTGATAGATGGAGTATCGGGTGGAAAAACGGGTTTTGGTAAAGCGAATGCAGGTAACAGTGCGGAAGATGTATTTTCGTATTATCAAAAACGGGCATCAGGCAGGAACAGCGATTTCGCAACCATGCTCATCGCCTTATCTGCAGCGGTAATGCGGGCCGATGGCAAAGTTTTAAAAGCGGAACTCGATTACGTAAAAAAATTTTTCTCGCAACAGTTTGGCCCGCAATTTTCTGTTACCCACCTTCAAACTTTAAAACAGTTTGTAAACTCCGGAAATATACCGCTCGAACAAATTTGCGCAGATATTAAAATGCGTACTCAAATAGAAGTTCGGATACAGTTACTCCATTATTTATTTGGGATTGCTAAAGCGGATGGACATGTATCGGAAATTGAAACTCAAACGGTGCAACGGATTGGAAGTTTATTGGATATTCCATCAACGGATTTTGAAAGCGTAAAAAATATGTTTTATAGAAATGTAAATTCTGATTACGCAGTTTTAGGAATTGAAAGTACAGCAACTGAAGAAGAAATAAAAAAAGCTTACAGGCAAATGGCGGTGCGTTACCATCCTGATAAAGTAGCGCAAATGGGCGAGGAATACCAGAAAGGCGCTAAAGAAAAATTCCAAAAAATACAGGAAGCTTACGACGCCATAAAAAAACAGCGTGGCATGATTTAATGATATAGTATACTTTTCTATAATAATTACCATACAAAAAAGAAAAGCCTGAATTCAAATTTGAATTTTTGGCCATTAAATTAATGGACAAAATAAAAATTCAAAAAAGATTATGGAAACGTAATTCCTTTTGTATCCTAATTGAAATCATTTAAAATCCTTACTTATGAAACACCCTTTATTTTACATTTTTACAATGCTCGTAATTATAGTCAACGCAACAGAAACCGAAAAGATTATTAAATCCAAACCGGATAAAATTGTGGTATATATGCAAGGCGCTCAAGTTCATCGCACGGCCATTGTCAATTTAGTTTCCGGCCAAAACACGTTTGTATTTAGTGGCCTAGAGAATTGTATAAACCCTTTGGCAATGCAAGCAAGCGGCACAGGTAACTTTATAATTGCTGATGTGCAACACGACGTGCATTACCCCGAGCTGGATAAAGCGATCGGTGAAGGAGACCTTCACTATAAAAAACTTTTAAAAAGTGTAAACGATAGTTTGCATGAACTATCATTTTTAATTGAAGATGTAATTAATAAAATGGATGTACTATCAACAGAAAAAAATGTATTGCTAAATTACAATCTTTATAAAGGATTATCAAAGAAAGACAGCATTGCACTACTTAAAGAAGGCCTCAGTTTTTTACGTGAAAAATTATTTAATATTAACTCTGAACAATTAAAGTTAAAACGTGAAAAAGAAAAGCTACAATTAAAACAAATCGCGCTAAACCAAAGACTCTTAAACATTTCGGGAGATTTAAATAATGAAAATGGTATTGATGAAGCAGATAAAGTCGACTATAGAATTACGATACATATTATAGCAGAGCAAGCTACAAATGCAACCATTAATGTCAATTATTATATTACAAACGCAGGTTGGTTGCCTTCATACGATTTAAGAGCAATATCAAACGAAACCAACATCAAACTTACTTATAAAGCGCAAATTCACCAACAATCGGGCACTGACTGGGCGAATGTTCGATTGATATTGTCAACGGCAAACCCTAACCGCTCATATAATATTCCTGAGTTGAGCCCAATGTATTTAGGTTTCCATCAACATACGTTTAACTATGATAAAAAATACAGTTCGGCGCCCGCGAGCGCTAATTCAAACAATCTAAAAACAACCTCGGATGGAATGAACGAGGAGCCCGCAAAAGAAGAAATTGCATCGCAAAACGCTTCAGATTTTACAATCGTTAACGAAAATATGATAGAAACGGAATATGAGATAAAATTAAATTATACCATTCCGTGTGACGGGAAAGAACACTTTGCCGCTATATTAGTAAAAGACCTTAAAACGTTTTACCGTTATAAAGCCATTCCAAAAATAAATACTAACGTTTACCTCACTGCTGTTTTAGCCGATTGGGAAGACGCCTTAATTATTGGAGGTGAAGCGGCAGTTTACTATGATGGATCTTATATTGGCA
>JAYTBK010000504.1:0-6258 GCA_043737035.1 Bacteroidota bacterium
GTTCTTTAACGCGCGCGTGAATCTTAATTTTTCCGCCACGCAAGCCATCTTTATAATCACTAAAATCAGCAATTCCACCAGTGATAAAATCAGGAAAAATAACTGCTTTTCTTCCCCTCAATATTTGAATGGAAGCATCAATTAGTTCAATAAAATTATGAGGTAATATTTTTGTTGCAAGTCCTACTGCAATACCTTCCACACCATGAGCTAAAACCAACGGAAATTTAACCGGTAACGTAATGGGCTCTTTATTGCGGCCATCGTAACTAATGCCCCAATTAGTAGTTTTAGGATTAAATATTATTTCCAGTCCAAGTTTAGATAACCGTGCTTCAATGTATCTTGGAGCGGCGGCACTATCGCCGGTTAAAATATTTCCCCAGTTTCCCTGCATGTCAATAAGGAGATCTTTCTGGCCAATAGCAACAAGTGCATCACCAATACTGGCATCACCATGCGGGTGATATTTCATCGTGTTACCTATTAAATTTGCAACCTTGTTATAGCGTCCGTCTTCCAGTTCCCACATACTGTGTAAAATACGTCGTTGCACGGGCTTTAATCCGTCTTCCATTGCCGGCACCGCGCGTTCCAAAATAACGTATGATGCGTAATCTATAAACCAAGTTTTAAACATTCCCGATACGTGAGTAACGGTATTTAAATCATTATGGTTGTCACTTGTATTATCTTCCATTTTTATGTTGTAGGCAAATAAGTTCTATGTTGTAAAAAATTAACTGGCACAAATATAGCGTTCGTAAGGGTTGATTGAAAAGTGAATTATAATATTTAGGGTTTAAATATTCACAATTAATACTTATTTGATGCCGGTAAAGTAAAGCTAAAAATTTAACGGAATGGTTGTAACAATACTAAAAATATAATTTAGTAAACTATAAATTTTCTTTTGAGAAAAAACAAATCTTCAGTTAATTTGGTTTTTAAGCTTCCCGAAAAATAACTATTTAGCCCGGCAGTTTCAACAGTTGTGGCATACCCGTAAATACCGCTCAATTCACTTTTATAAAGTAACTCTTTAGTTAAAACGTTACGCAAAATGATATTAATTTTTAAAACCGTCAATGCAACGTTATAATTTTTAAATAAAATATCTGAGCTAATATCCTTTTCAGTGTCTGCGGTAGCTTCAATCAAAAAATCAGCTAATTCTTTTGTTTCAACCAACTTTATCTCCGTGCCCGAGAATTTATTTTTTATAATGCCTTCTATGATTTTTTGATTTACGACAACCGATAAATTTTTTTCAGTACAATTGATGAACAATGCAATTGGCGAAACTACTGCATAAGTTTTAAGCTGTGTTGTTTCAATAAATTGTTTAAGTAATAAAACAGATGCGCGACTAATGCTGTCAGATCCCATAAGCTTAGCAATATCCGGACTTAAAATAAAATACACCTGTTGGTTTAATGGCTTCACACTATTTACCCGAATTTCAAGTTCGCCAGAAGCGTTAGTACCAGAGCTCTCGCCCACACGTACTTTGTCGTTGTCTGACTTTATCACAAAAGGAAAATCAATTAATGGGCTTTTATTTTTTACGCTTAGTTTATAAATAAGTGGCTGATAAATCGGTTGATAAGGTTTTAACTGGCAAGCAATTTTTTGTGGAACTACCGTTATTCCCTGTAGCTGTTTTTGGATGAGATTGGAGAGATCAAAAATCGTTTTTACGTTATTTCCTGCGTCAAGTTTTACATCCTCATTAAAATACGGACTCAACATGGCGAATGCCTGAATGCGTTTTTTAAGACAAGCCGAAAAACTATTTTCTTTTTCGTCCATAACAGATAAATTAATGAGGTTATCGGCCTTATCAATACTCAGTTGTTTTTTACGCAACTTAATATTTTCATACTCCACTTTGTCAAGTTCGTAATACACCCAATATTGTTTTTCATTTTCGTAAGTATCCACCAGCGTGTAGCCTTCAATATTATCTGAGTTACTGAGCTTAATTAATGAATTAAAATTTTCATTGAATTGATTATTGTTTTGAACAGTGTATAAAATTGAATTTGTAGAAATATTTACTTTTATTTCTGACGACAAATCAAACAACGCATTCTTTTTAGCTTCTGATTGATAATTGTATCCCGAACTTTTTGTGGCTATACCAATGCCTGTATATTTGCTACTGCTAACAGGCTTCTTGTTCACCCAACTCGGCGCGTTTACAGACGTTGCAACAGTTGTTTGTGATATTAATTTACAGCACACGTTAAAGACACACAGCCAAATAATTAAAATATATTTAAAATGCATCACCAATTTATTTAGACAAATAATTATTCAATGTGTAGTCAAATAAACCAAGAACTTTATCATCAGCAACTTTTTTAAGTTCTGAAATATCTTTCAATTCTTTTCGGTTATTAAAACCTACACGCCATGTTGAAGGATTGTATTGACTAAACACAGGCGTTTGTAATGGATTATACGGAAAAAATTTGTCCGTTGATTGGCCCGGAGGTTTCACAAATTCATAATAATCAATATTATCGTTTGAAACGATACTTTCACTTTTTGAGGTAATTACCTGATTCGTAAGCGCATCAATCAATTTATATTTAAAGTCGTAAGAATATAATTTTTGCGATTTTATTTGATTGTAAGACGTGGCTTTATATTCTGTAATGTAAACAGTATCCTTTTTTGTCACGATTTTTTCGTAGCAAACAGATGTTCCCTTAGACGGAATAGTTGTTTTTTCTTTTTTGTTCAATACATCAAAAACATAAAAAAAATCGGCTCCGGTAGCTTTGCGTATCGCCTGTATCAAATCGGTGTTTCCCGCACTCGCAATATCATTTGCCTCCGGCATTTCTAGAAAAGGCGTATTGGTTATTAATTTGACTTTCGATTTTTTTTGATACGACTGTTCAATAAAACTATTAAAAAGTTTTTCTGTAATATCTTTTTCCGTAGGTTTTTTTGGTTGAAAAATAACGAAACTTGTTTTCAGGATATCAGCAACCAGCTCACTCAATTCCTTTGCGTCTTTGTAAGAAGTTGAAGTAGTGTTAATGACCTCCAAATTCGTTTTTGCCGAAACATAGTTTTTATTTTCGATATTTAAGATTGCAGCTTCATATAAAGGCTGACAAACAGAAATAATTTCTAACTCCGCTGAGTTTTTAAATTCTATTTTATATTTTTTAATTTTGGATATGCTTTTTAAAGCGAGATCAAACCTTCGAATATTTATCTGAACAACTGCTTCATTATAATATTTATTGAGGTAATAATCCAATGATTTGTTATAATCATCAGCGTAGGATTGCGGGTAATTCATTACAACGTTTAACGCTGCGCTTTTCTCAGCAAACTCCTTCAACTTATCAAAAGTTTCGAGTGATAGCTCATATTGCTGGGTACTAAATTCCCTGAAAAATGCCGACGATAAATTATCAATATATTTTTGGCCAACTTGTTTTAATTTAAGACGTGCATCAGTATTACTTGCCTTACGCGAAAGCGACTCCATGTAATACGCGGCGGCTTCATCCATTAATCCTTGCTTTTCGAGCTTTTCGGCTGATTTAAAATATTTTTTTGAACCAGTGCAGCCCGCAAGGAACAATGAAATAATAAATAGGAGGAAATAAAAACCGTTAGTTTTCATAGGGGGAGATCAAAAAAAATAAAGGCATCATTTACGATGCCTTTATTTTAGAAGTTATTTATTTTCCTGAGAGAGTTTTTTCATTTCCTCGTCAAAAATTTGTTGAAACTTTTGCTTGTCGTAATCAACTTTTAATTTACTATCGGAAGAAATTCGTGCATCAATTTTATCAAATACTTCTTTCTTACTTGCTTCAACCACTATCCAATAATTATAAGAACCATCCGGCTCTTTTAATATTTTCTCGCCAACTTCCTTCACATTTGAAAGCTCCATGTTTACTACTTCGCGGGCAAGTTCTTCAAATTTATTTTCAAATTCCTGCGCATTGCCTACAGTTCGTTGATTTGTATATTGATCGGTAACTCTTTTTATTGTACTGTTAATGTTACTTGCCATTTCCGATTTTGCATTTTGGAAAGCGATTTTTTTAGCGGTTGCCAAATCGGGCGATTTTCCAACCTGCTTAGCGCGAAATGTATTTTCATCGGTTCGGTATTCCTTTCCGCTAAATGGAACGGTAATTTCAACAGCGCCGGTTTCCTTTTGAATCGACTTTTTTGATTTGCAACCTGTTACTACTATTAAAGCAATTGCAGGTAGAACTAATAAATGAATTGTTTTCATGGGAGTTTTATTTTTATAAATATAACTAAATTCAATAACTGTTCCGAAAATCTAAATATAATAATTTTAACTTATTTTAATGAAATTGAAATTGCTATTTCTTTTCTCTTTTATTTGAAAAATTTTATCCAATTGAAAAATTTTTCGGCCAAGATACTGGGTGAGCGGTTTGCTTGCTTACTGTACGAAGTGTTCCTCCTGATCCACTGTAAGGTGTATTAAATGGATCAAAAACGTATTTATGAATTAAAGTTTTTTGAAGAAAGGTTGCTCCGATTTGAAGCTTTAAAAAATTATGTTTTCTCATTTTTATAAGATAAGCGGCGGAAATCTCCAATGAAAGAAAATTAGGAATATTATACTCTAAGTATTCGTTGTCTGTAGATTGATATCTATCAGAATCAAGATTATAGTATTTATACTTCCTAACCACATTATACTGTGGTTTAATGAGCAAATGATATTTCCGGTATTCTTTTCTTTTTAAACTGAATCCAATTAAAGTTCCCGGCGAAAAGTATTCACAATTATATCCATAGTAGAAAAATAAAGTTCCGCTTAAATCGGAAGCGTTCAAAGCTATTTTATTCCGTTGATAATTGAAAAGCGGGCCGGCATAAAACCCCATACTCTTATATGAGGTGTTGTAAAGTAAAGCACCCATAACGTTACCAAATTGATAAAATCCGGCGGCCGATGTTTTCAAAACAAGTTTGTTTGTTATTGAATACGCTCCGTCAATCTGAGCATATTTATTTAGGCGCATAGACAAAGTAAATTGCGACTCGCCTTTGTTTTCAATAACTACAGGTTCTACCGTAGCCGCCACAAATGCACGCGACGGAATGCAAAGCGTAAAAGTAAATGTTACAATACACAATAGGCACAGGAACAAAAACGATCTTCTCATTTACTATAAATTAAAAAATGCCAACAAAATAATTAAGTTTTCATTAAATCTTCCTCTGCATCAATTTCAACACGTAAATTATCAATAATAAATTCCTGACGGTCTTGAGTATTTTTACCCATATAGTAACTCAACAATTGTTGAATTGAAGATTGTTGATCTAACAACACGGGTTCCAACCTAATATCTTTTCCTATAAAATGTTTAAATTCATCGGGAGAAATTTCTCCAAGTCCTTTAAAACGTGTAATCTCAGGCTTAGGGCCCAATTTAGCCACTGCTGCTTTGCGTTCTTCTTCGCTGTAACAATAAGCGGTTTCCTTTTTATTGCGTACCCGGAATAATGGTGTTTGCAAAATATATACGTGTCCATTTTTTACGAGGTCGGGGAAGAACTGAAGAAAAAATGTGAGCAACAACAAACGAATATGCATTCCATCCACATCGGCATCCGTAGCAATTACTACATTGTTGTAGCGCAATTCATCAAGGCCATCTTCAATATTTAACGCAGCTTGTAGTAAATTAAATTCTTCGTTTTCGTAAACGATTTTTTTACCAAGACCAAAAGAATTTAATGGCTTACCTTTTAAACTAAATACAGCCTGTGTATTTACATCACGCGTTTTGGTAATTGATCCGCTTGCCGAATCACCTTCGCAAATAAAAATAGTAGTTTCGTGAGCACGCGGATTTTTTCCATCATCCAAATGAACACGGCAATCACGCAATTTTTTATTATGAAGCGATGATTTTTTCGCACGTTCGCGAGCCAGTTTTTGAATGCCCGATAATTCTTTTCGCTCGCGCTCATTGGCTACTATTTTCGCTTCAATTGCTCGTGCAGTTTCCGGATTTTTATGTAAATAATTATCCAATTGCTGCTTTATAAAATCGCCAACGAATGATCGCATGGATTGGCCACCGGGCGCAATTTCCTGCGAGCCGAGCTTCGTTTTGGTTTGCGATTCAAAAACAGGCTCTTCCACACGCACCGAAATAGCGGCAATAATAGACGTCCGCACGTCTTGCGCTTCATATTTTTTATTGAAATAGCTGCGAATTGTTT
>JAYTBK010000505.1:0-6248 GCA_043737035.1 Bacteroidota bacterium
ATTGTTGGAGTAGGAGGGGAAGTGCATTGACTCATTTTATGAACGAATATATCGGTAAAGCCAACGGAGCTTAACGTATACGTTGTGGAACCGGTATCGAAATCTTCAATTAAATTAAAGGAGCCGGTGGTGTAAATATTTTTAGATGGATCAACAACTAATCCGTATCCGAATACATCGGATGACGCCCCTCCGATGCTACGAACCCAAATTAAGTTTCCCGACGCATCTATTTTTGAAATGAAAAGATCGATATTTCCAGCTGCCGTGATAGAAAATGTTCCAATACTTGGGTCGAAATCTGCTACTCCCGAGAACTGTCCGGTAGTATAAACATTGTTGTTGGCATCAATGTCTATACCAAATGATATATCATTAGCTGAGCCTCCAAAATTTTTACCCCATATAAAATTTCCGCTGCTGCTAAATTTACTAATATACACATCGTTACTGCCGGCCGATACAACGGTAAATGTTCCTGCGCCCGGATCCATATCCATTGTTCCTGCAAAGTTTCCGGTAGAGTAAACGTTGTTGGCGGCATCCGTTTTTAAGGCGTATCCAACAGCATCTTGCCCGGCACTACCAAACTGTTTAGCCCACGAAAAATTTCCCGATGCATCAAGGCGCGAAACATAAATATCACGAGTGCCAATTGCATTAAGCGTAAACGTACCCGGTGAAGAATCAAAATCAGTTTGTCCCGCAAAATATCCTGTAGTATAAACATTTGCCAGTGCATCGAGAGTAATTGCATAAGGAAGGCAGCTAGAATTAGAAGCTATTTGTTTTGCATAAGAAAAATTTCCTGCTGATGTAACTTTTAGAATAAAACCATCATAAACTCCCGCCATTGCTGTTAACGTGGTAGTTCCTGCACCCGGATCAAAATCAACTGTAGCTTGGAAATAGCCCGTCGTATATACATTATTCATGGCGTCAACCGCAATACCGTTTCCTGCTTCATAGCCTGTTCCTCCTATTGCTTTGGCCCATATAAAGTTTCCATTTGCATCAAGCTTACTAATAAAAAAATCTTGCAATCCGGCCGAAGTTATAGAAAATGTGGTTGCGCCGGGATCAAAATCGCCTACGCCCTCAAATAATCCGGTAAGGTACAAACTTCCGGCATTGTCTATACAAATTCCTAAACCATAAGAAAATCCGGGATTTTCCACTACGTTTTTTGCCCACACAAAATTACCCGATGCATCGAGTTTTGCAACGTATGCATTGTGAGTACCAACTGCATTTAAAGTAAATGTTCCCGCACCTGGATCAAAGTCCGCTCCTGCTTGAAAAAATCCTGTGGTGTATATATTCCCTGCGGCATCTACAGCCATTGCGTAACCGGCTTCAGATCCGCTGCCGCCCATTTGCTTTGCCCACTGAAATGTTGGAGATTGTGCGTTAATTAATAAATTAGAAAAGATTATGTAGAAAGCGAATAAAAATTTTTGCATATAATTGGTATTGTTGCTACTAAGTTAATTATTTATTTCAATTATCCTTAAAACAGGCATGGTTTTAACACCAACATAAAACATTTTATAATCAATTTTATAATTTAGAAAGGGTAGCGTTGTTATTACTTTTTATTAATCTGCTTTTTTTCTGTTCTTTCTGTTTTATTGATTCAGTCGGTTAGTTTTATAGCTTGTCTAATCCAACAACTCTAAGTATTTTTGCTCAAATTAATATTTTACTTTTTATGGCTACTACTTCCGATCTTTCAAAAGGCGCATTTATCAGATACAATAACGAATTGGTTCAGGTACTCGATTATGATCATATAACTCCCGGAAAAGGAAATGCAATTTATTCGACTAAATGCCGCAACATTAAAACGGGTAAACAAAGTGAAATACGTTTTCGTTCGGGTGAGAAAATTGAATTGGTGCGGGTGGAATTACACGAACTGCAATATTTATTTGAAGAAGGTGACGCGTTAGTTTGCATGAACCAAGATAGCTTTGAACAGATTTCTATTCCCAAATATTTATTTGGCGATAATATTAAATTTTTACAAGAAAGCATGGTGGTTAAAGTTTTTTTTGACGATAACAATGAACCCATTAATGCAGAAATACCGAAACATATTGAAGTGGTGGTTGCTTACACAGAAACAGGTGCAGGTAAAACTTTAAAATCGGCTGAAATTGGAAATGGCACAAAAATTTTAGTTCCTTTATTTATCGAGCAAGGAGAAAAAATTAAAATTAATACCGATACCGGAGAATACATGGAAAGGGTAAAATAATGATGTTTTAAAAACTTAACCGTTAAGCGAATTGCTTGAAAGATAGAACGGAAAGCCTTTTATTTAATTGAATTATTATTTTAGCAGTTTACATAAAATAAAAGCTTGAAGTGATAGCATAAAGACGTTTTTAGTTTCTGCCTGCACGCCCAAACAAAACCTATTTGGCTTTTCCGTTTATGGTTTAAAAACCTTTGATATTTATTTCATTACCGTTTACCATGGTAATATGTTTCCCCATTTTTTTTTGGATTATTTTTAAATGTTGCTCTTCATCCGGCGCAATTAAAGAAATAGCCTGACCCGGTGTTTCGGCCCGTCCGGTGCGCCCAATACGATGTATGTAATCTTTTGGGGAGCGTGGCAATTCATAATTAATTACATAAGGCAAAAATTTAATGTCGATGCCGCGAGCCATTAAATCGGTTGCTACCAGTACTTTTACTTTGCCGGCTTTAAAAAAATTAAGCGCTTCCGTTCGGCCTTCCATACTTTTTTTACTATGTATGGCAAAGGCATCAATTCCGTTTTGATTTAATTTTAGAGCAACGGCATCGGCTCGGTGAACTGAAGAAGTAAATATTAATACTTGTTTAATTTTTTGTGTTTTGAGAATGTAGCGCAACAACGGACCTTTTTTTTCTTCCGGAATTAAATAAGCAAACTGTTTTATTAAATCAAAATTTTCAACTTCACTTTCTATTTTTACAACAACCGGGTTGCGCAGTAAACTTTTATTAATATTATTGAGATCATCACTTAAGGTTGCAGAAAATAAAAGATTTTGTCGCTTTTTAGGGAGCAGGCTAAATATCTTCGTCATTTCATCTCTAAAACCAAGATTTAGCATTTTATCCGCCTCATCGAGCACCAATACTTTTACCGCCGAAAGCGAAACCGCTCTGTTAGAAATGAGTTCCAATAATCGTCCTGGAGTTGCCACAAGCACCTCTACATCCTGCAAATCCTGCATTTGCGGGTTAATGGAAACGCCGCCGTAAACCGCGATCGCCTTTGTTTTTTTTGGCAAACTATTTCCCAAACTATTAAATACTTCGTTAACCTGTATGGCAAGTTCACGCGTAGGAACCAGCACTAACGCTTTAATATGCCTGTTTTTTGTAACGCCTTGTTGTTGAAACTGTTCAATGATTGGTAAAGCAAAACTTGCGGTTTTACCGGAGCCCGTTGGTGCAATGCCTAAAATATCATTGCCATCTAAAATGGCAGGAATAGCGGCCAACTGAATGGGGTAAGGCTTTGAGTATTTAAGCGTGGACAGCGCTTTTAATAAGGCTGGCGACAAACCCAATGTGGAAAACGGCATAGTGCTTAAAATTAAATTCGTTCAAATATACAGCAATTGCAGCAGCAATTTTTATTAACTGGATATGGCAGGGAAAAACGTTCTACAATAACTTTAAGTTTACATTAAAATAAGATAAATACACAGGAATAATATTTTAAAATCATCCTCTAAATTATTCAAATGAATTTAACCAGCATTATTGGTATTACCGCAAGTATTTTTACTGCAACACCAATGCTTCCGCAACTCATTAAATTAATTAAAGAAAAAAAGCGGAAAATGTTTAGTTATTAATGTTAACGGCATTGCTGGTTTGACTGGCACTGTGGATTGGTAATGGTATATTGATGAAGTATCCAATTATTATTGTATTTAATTCTTTTTCGTTACTTGTAAGTTTTATTACAAGTGTCTTAAGTATAAAATATAAAACACGATCCTAAAAAAATCTTTCGGAGTGAACGGGAATTACAAAAACATAAAGTTAAAAACTACCTAAAATTACTAACGGTATTTAATAAGCTTGTTGTCGAAATGTAAATCATTATTTGCTGCGTGAATTTTTATATTAATGATCAATTCACTACAGCCATTAATTAATGTTGCCTGGCGAATTTCGTTTATAAGATTGAATATTTGCGTATAAGTACCTTCAACAACGGTTTCGAAAGGGCAAACTAAAAATTTGAGCCCTGATGTATTAATCAACGCAATTGCTTTATCAATTAACTCAATTTTATCAGCAACACACTTGGTTGGCAGTAATTGTATGGCCACGTTTATTTTTAAATTTTCCATACTATACTTTTAATGCGGATAATTTTAAAGCCATCGTATTGATGAGATCAAGCAGAGGTTTTTCTGCCATTGATTTTATAAGTGGGTTCATGCTGCCTTCTAAAAGCACGTGTGTTTTTTCGGCTTCTAAAAAAACAATGTGCAAAACAAAATCAAACTTTCCCATACCAACTGTTTCATACGTAATACGGTTTTTAGGATCAGTATTTTTTATTTTGATAGTTAAGTTAAGCAGGCCGTTTATACCAAAAGAACATTGATTTGAATTACACGTAAAGTCTTTAATTCTATCCTGAGGTAAAAGGTGTTGGAAATTATTGAAATCGCACATATAATCAAACAACCTTTTAGTAGATGAAAGCGTTTGATGAGTTTCGCTATTTAATGTGAAATGCGACATTGTTATTTATAATTTATTGTTTCCAGGTTTGCGGGGCATCGCGCCACGCCTTTAATGGTTCGAGGTCGGCGGCAGTAATGTATTTGTGTTTTTGCGCTACTTCAATTAAAGTTTCGTAATCGCACAACGTACTATTTAAACAATTTATTTTTTTAAAATTTTCGTCTGCTACTTCAAAACCATAAGTAAATATAGCTACCATTCCTTTAACATTACAACCTTTTTCGCGCAATGCTTCTATCGCTTTAATACTGCTTCCGCCGGTGGAAATAAGGTCTTCTATTACAACAACATTTTGGCCTGCTTCAACTTCACCCTCAACCAAATTACTGAGCCCGTGTTTTTTAGCTTCACTGCGCACATAAACAAATGGCAAACCCATTTCCTGAGCAACCAGAGCACCTTGCGCAATTCCGCCGGTTGCTACACCTGCAATTATATCGGGCTTGGCATACTTTTCATTTATTTCATTTACAAATTGCTGGCGTATAAATGTGCGAATTTGTGGGTAAGAAAGTGTTTTTCGGTTATCGCAATAAATGGGCGATCTCCAACCCGATGCCCAAGTAAAAGGTTTGTTAGGTTGTAGTTTTACAGCTTTGATTTGTAATAAAAATTCAGCAATTTTATGGGCCGGGTCATCAAAAGGGGTCATTGTCATAGGGGCATAAAAATAATGGTAAATAGCTTGCTAACTACATCAAATTATGAACATCAAATTATGAACATCAAAATATATTATAATTCTAAAATTATATTACTTCAGGCGCGCGATCAAACTTCACAAAATCAAGCGGTTATAAATATCGATCGCATATTGGACAAAGAACTATTTGATCATTTTGAAAAATTTATACAACAAACGTTCGTCAATGAAATAATATTTGAAACTGAAAATTTACATACCGGTCTTCAAAAATTTGCGGATACTTTTAAATATATCCTTGCGGCAGGTGGTCTCATAAAAAAGAGCAATGCGTACCTTTTTATTTATCGATTAAAAACCTGGGATTTGCCGAAAGGAAAACTTGATAAAGGAGAAACACCCGAAGCAGCGGCGATACGAGAGTGTGAAGAAGAATGCGGAATAACGAAACTTACGATTACAAAAATACTCTCGCCAACTTACCATATGTATGAACATAAAAAAAGTTATGCTTTTAAAAAAACGTTTTGGTATGCAATGACTACCCAATACAGCGGCATACTTATTCCGCAACTGGAAGAAAACATTGAGAAAGTAGAATGGCTTACGCCCGAAGAAATTAAAAAAACGGTTTCAGGAAATTCTTATTTTGCTATACTTGATGTAATTAAAGAAGGAGTTACAGAATCGTGATTTATGTATTGTGTCATCCGGCGTATCTAAATATTGGCGTACAGCATACACTTGTTTAGAAAAACGTATATTTGTTAAAAGTAATCCATCCCCAAGTAAATGCCTATTAAAAAAACCCTTCTCGAAGACATCGCGCGCGAAC
>JAYTBK010000506.1:0-13949 GCA_043737035.1 Bacteroidota bacterium
TCGATTCGCCACCCAAAATTCTATCCTTCAGCCAACCCATTCCTTCTATGTGCAGCCGATTATCCTCAGGAATACCATTATTGTACTTGCCACTTAAAAGTCCGGAAGCCAAAGGACTCCAAACGGTTGTTCCTAATCCAAAATCCCTGAAAAGAAGCAGATAATCCTTTTCGAGTTTTGTTCTCTCAAACATATTGTACTGCGGCTGTTCCATTGTTGGACCAATCAATCGGTTTTTTTCAGCAAACACAAATGCTGCCATTATTTCGTCGTTAGCCCATTCGCTCGTTCCCCAATACAATATTTTTCCTTGCTGTATTAGCGTATTCATCGCCCACATAGTTTCTTCAATGGGTGTGTTTTTATCTGGCCGATGACAAAAAAATAAATCTAAATAATCAACCTGTAATCGTTTTAAAGAGGCATTACAACCCTCCATAATGTGTTTTCGCGATAAGCCGGTTTGGTTTGGTTTTTTATCCTCATAGCCAAAATACACTTTGCCCGAAACAACATAAGAACTTCGTGGCCACTGTGTTTTTTTTAGAATATTCCCCATAACGGTTTCTGATTTTCCTTCGGCGTATGCTTCCGCGTTATCAAAAAAATTTACGCCATTGTCGTATGCAATCGTCAATAATTCCTCGGCGGTGGAGTTTTCAATTTGTTTTCCAAATGTTATCCATGAGCCGAAGGATAGCACACTTACTTGTAATCCTGATTTTCCCAGTCTTCGGTATTCCATAATGAGTAAAGTTGTTGAAGATTAAATATAATAATTGATTTTAATATCGTGTATGCATTTCCCCTTTTGGAGAGGCAGAGGGAGGACTGGCGCATTAAATTCTCTTTTATTTTTTAGTTGTATTTGTGTAATGGATTTTAGTATTGCTATTCTAATCCTTTCAATTTGAGTTAGGATTTCCTAATCTTTAAACGTGATAACGGTGAAGCCATTGTTTTCAAGATTTTTTTGTTTTATTTCATCTTTTATAATTACTTCTTTTATAAAATGAGAATATTCGTCGACTTCAATAACTAACTTTAATTTCTTACTCATAAAGTCGACAATAAAATTTAAAACCTTTCGTTGCCTGTTGAAAGTGAATCCGGTTTTTTTAGGTGACAAAATGTATTTCCATAAATATGCTTCTGCTTTTGTCATCTCATACCTTTTTTCATGAGCTAAGGTTTTTGGGCCTTTGTTATAAAAATTATTCGATTCTATCCACATATTTCAGATTTTATGTAACATTAGCCTCCTCCCCGCGCTCCCTCCAGTGGCGGATACGCTCCGTTACAAGTATTTATTTTACAAGTACTTTTGGTTCCATCATATCTGTAATAGCGTATTTAACTCCTTCTCGACCGATGCCACTCTCTTTTACTCCACCATATGGCATTTGATCGTAACGCAACGTTGGAACGTTATTATGGATAACGCCTCCAACATCTATATGTTTAAAGCACATATCGAGTTCAGAGATACTGTTAGTGAACACACCACACTGCAAACCGTATTTTGTATTATTGGCGAGAGAAATAGCTTCTTCGATTGTATTGTAAGATTCGATACAAATTATCGGACCAAAAATTTCTTCGCAGTAAACTTTCATTTGCGAAGTACATTTTTTTAGAATAGTTGGTTCGTAAAAACTGCCTTTTCTTTTTCCGCCGCAAACTAATTCTGCTCCTTGTTGCACAGCTTCGTTTACCCATTCTTCCACACGTATGGCGTTAACTTCATCAATCAAGTTCGATACATCGGTGCTTTCTTCAAGTGGATTTCCATATTTTAATTTAAGCGTTTCCTCTTTTAATTTTTCGGTAAAATCACTAATGATGGATGAATGAATTATAAATCGTTGGGCATGAATACAAATTTGTCCGCTGTAAGAAAACGCGCCGCTTAAACTTTTCATCAGTGCGTCTTCCATATTTCCAGTGGTTGTAATGATAGTAGCAGCATTTCCTCCAAGCTCTAATGTAACTTTCTTTTTTCCGCTTTGTGCTTTCATTTTCCACCCTACAATTGGCGAACCCGTAAAGCTTAGTAATTTAAAACGTTCGTCAGTCACCAATAAATTTCCTGTTTCCCTATCCATGGGCAAAATAGAAACTGCACCTTTTGGGAGTTCTGTTTTATCAATTATTTTTGAGAGTTCTAAACACGATAGAGGCGTGCTGCTTGCTGGCTTTAAAATAATTGCACATCCGGCGGCTATAGCCGGCGCTATTTTATGGACTGCCAAATTTAACGGAAAATTAAAGGGTGCAATTCCGGCTATCAATCCAATAGGAAAATATCTAACCAAGGCTTCTTTTCCTTCCCCGCTTGGCGCCCAGTCGAGCGACATATAATCTTTAGGTAAGCGTTTACTTTCTTCAGCGGCAATCAAAAACGTTTGTGCCGAACGATCAATTTCGGCTAAAGCATACCTAATTGGTTTTCCACTTTCCAACGATAAAATTTCGGCAAGTTGTTTTTTATTATCGTTTAGTTCTTGAGAAATTTCCGCGAGTGCAGCATACTTTTTAAATGAAGATAATTCTGCCATTTCTTGACTAATAGCCTGCGCTTGAGTAATTGAGGCATTTAAAATGGGTTCGTCTGCTAAATATGTTAGGGCAACAAGTTCACCGTTAAACGGATTTTTTATTTCAAGCGTAAGGTTTGATGTAACAAATTTTCCGGCCGAATATATTAAATACGTGTTCAATTATCTTTTAGTAAGCTCTTTAAAAACATCTTCCAGTTTTTGCTCATCTTTGTTTAAAGTGAGTATTCCAATATTTTGTGCTACCGCGTAATTGAATAATTCTTTTCTGGTATCGGTGCCTGCAGCCGCTATTATTTTCCAGGTGTTTTGTCCTATTAACACCGCTTCATCCACACCTTTTAAATTCACTAAATTTTTTTTGTCTACATCTTTATCAAACTCTACAGTAATAATTTGCTTTGTTGAACTTTGTTGTAAAGTTTGCGTAGTGTCGTTCGCCACAATAGTTCCGTTGTTTATAATAATTACTCTATCGCAAACAGCCTCCACTTCTTGCATAATATGCGTGCTTAGCATCACCGTTTTTTGTTTGCCAAGTGTTTTAATTAATTCCCGTATTTCCTGTAGCTGGTTTGGGTCGAGGCCTGTGGTAGGTTCGTCCATTATTAAAACTTTAGGATCGTGTATCATTGCTTGCGCTAGGCCAACGCGTTGCCGGTAACCTTTTGATAGTGCGCCAATTTTTTTATTCTGTTCAATTTGCAAACCGGTAGCTTCGATCATTTCCTTTACGCGATTTTTAATATTTTTTAATTTATAGAGTCCTCCGGCAAATTCAAGAAATTCTTTAACGTACATATCAAGATACAGCGGATTATTTTCTGGCAAATATCCAATGTGCTTTCTTACTTCCAGCGCATCGTTTGCCGTATCGTATCCACAAACAATGCTGTGGCCTTCGGTGGCAGGAAGATAACAGGTAAGAATTTTCATCATCGTACTTTTGCCTGCACCATTTGGCCCTAAAAACCCCACAATTTCGTTGGCGCCAATATCAAACGAAACATTATTTAATGCTTTTTGTGCACCATAAATTTTTATAACATTTTTAACTTGTATCGACATCTTTACAATTTGTATTTCAAAAATAGCAATAATAATTTTATAATTTTTAAATATGATTGTCGCTTAACTTCACGCATAATTTTAATTTTATATGAGTAATTTTATACCATGCAAGGCCTCATATTAAAATCTACCGGAAGTTGGTACGTTGTTCGCACACCCGATGGACAATTACTGGAAGCAAGACTTAAAGGAAAAATAAGGTTAGAAGATAGAAAGACAACAAACCCGATAGCGGTTGGTGATATTGTTGATATTCAGCGCGACGCGGATGGAAGCACACAAATTATAAAAATACATCCTCGTAAAAATTACATCATTCGTAAATCCATTAATCTGAGTAAGCAAGCGCATATTATTGCGAGTAATTTAGATCAGGCCGTGCTTGTTGCAACGATCGTAGCACCGCGTACTTCGTTAGGATTTATAGATCGTTTTTTGTTAACCGCCGAAGCTTATGGAATTAAAGCTAAAATTGTTTTTAATAAAAAAGATCTGCTTGATGCGGAGATGATGGAACTTCAGCAAGAAATAATTGATCTGTATACCAAAATAGGTTATGAGTGCTTTGTTGTTTCTTCCTTTGATGTGAATGATATTGAAACTTTAAAGTCGGTGCTTAAAGATAAAACTACTTTAATTGCAGGCCATAGCGGAGTTGGGAAAACTACCATTGTAAATGCAATAGATCACAATTTAAATTTACGAACCGGCGATATTTCTTCAGCGCATTTAAAAGGAATGCACACAACAACCTTTGCCGAATTGTTTCCTTTATCTTTTGGCGGAAGTATTATTGATTCGCCCGGCATAAAAGAGCTGGGCCTTGTTGAAATGAAAAAAGAAGAAGTCGGTCATTATTTCCCTGAAATACTTGCGCTAATTAATGGTTGTAAATTTAATAATTGCTTGCATGTAAACGAACCACATTGTGCAGTAATTAAAGCCGTAAAAGAAAGCGATATCTCCGCTGAAAGGTATCAAAGCTATTTAGGAATATTAAACGGCGAAGAAATGGATTGGAAAGAGTGGGAAATAAGATGATTATTTTCCTTTTAAATCCGCTTCTTTCAAAATTTTAAATGCGGTTCGTCTGTTTTTTTGGTGTGCTTCTTCAAACTCCTGACTTTTCGGCACCATCTTCGCAATTTCTTCGTCCATTATCAACGGCTGACTTTCGCCGTATCCAGTAGCAATTAAACGTTCTTTGGCAATTCCTTTGCTTATCAAATAGTCCACACAACTTTTTGCACGAGCTTGCGATAGTTTTAAATTTAATTTATCGCTCCCGCGAGTATCAGTATGCGCATTAATTTCAATACTAAAATTATCATTCAATAATAGGTAATCATAAATTTTATCTAAAATCTCTAACGATTTCGGACGCAAGGTTGATTTATTGAGATCATATTCTATACCTTCAATTACAATATCTTGTTCTGGAATTTTTATTAAAACAAAATCGCGATCAAAATGTGTCGTCTCTGTAAGTCCTTTTGTGCTGGCACTTGCGGAAGATGCTTGATAAGCTTTCTTTTGTGCCTTCATAAAATAGTCCATATTTTCCTTTAACGGAGAAGAATAGAAACCTTTATCATCTGTAATTAAAAATAACGGCTCAATATCATTGTGCACATCTTTTATCGTAACTAATGCACTCTGTATTGGATCACCCGTTTCGCCATCAGTAACATAACCACTTACGTCCAATAAAATCGGTTCATTACTAAATTCGTAAATGTCGTAGCAATTCCCTCCCGCGCAATCTTCCCGATCGCTCGAAAAATATCCTTTTGTTTGTAGCCTGTCTAAAATAAAATAAGCGTCATCTTTACTTGAATTAATCGGCCGGCCTAAATTTTTCGGAAATGAGTACACGCTATCGTCAACATTTAAAGTACTTTTAAAAATATCCAATCCGCCAATGCCGGTATGGCCGTTAGAACTAAAAAAAAGCGTATTTGATATAGCATGATAGAAAGGCGTGGATTCATCGCCCGGTGTGTTTAGTGAGGCCATATTAATTGATTCACCGGTCAAACCATTTTCATCAATATTACAAACATAAAGATCGAAGCCACCTTTTCCGCCGGGCTTATTTGATGAGAAAAATAATTTTGTTCCATCAAACGAAATGTAGGGTTGTATGGACTTGTAGCCCGTTTTATTTACAGTTTCAGATAATTTGTACGCTTCATAAAAATAATTATCTTTCATTTTAGCCATGTAAATAAAGGCTTCGTTTCGGTTGGCGTCGCTCCATCGCGTAAAAAACATAATGTCGTCCGATGATACCACGCTTGATGCTTCATGTAAACCTGTATTTACTGGGCGCCCAAAATTTACGGGTTTCATCCAGCCAGTATCTTTTAATTCGGTGTAATACAGATCGCACAAATACCTTGAGTCCTGCGTTTCGGGATCGAGCAATACGCCGCCTTTACGGGCACTTGTAAAAAGTAATTTTTCCGCGCTTCCCCAATACATTGTTGCAAAACTCGCAGAGCCCGAATTAAAAACAATTGTATCCATTTTTTTTACGATAATTTTTTGCTTGTAACTATTAGTATCTAAAGCAAAGTAGCACGAACTTATTTTTTTTTGTATGGATGTTTTTAAAGAATCGTTTGAAGTAGCATTTAATAATTCTTCAAGATTTGCCATCGCTTCCTTGTAGTTTTTTAAATTCATTAGCACAAGTGCGTAGTTATAAGCATCAGTACTATAGGAACCGTTATACACTACTTTTTTATAATAAATTGAAGCATTGTTATAATCAAAATTCATCCGGTAGGCATTAGCTAATTGATGGTTAACATAATCGGCCTTAGAAATAATTTTTGGAACGTCGGCTTTTTTCTTTGAAGAATCCTGTTTAAAATCTTTCGTTTTTAAATTTACGATCTGCACTTCGTAAGGTAAAATCTGTTCGGCTAATACGGTTGTATCATCAAGTACTTTGGTGTAGTAGGCAATGGCAGTAGGATAATCTTTTTTTGCGTAGGCGGCATCACCGTATTTGAGCCATAGTTTTTTTGATTGACTAAAAACGCTGAACGTTGCAAGCAAAATTGTTACTAATAAAATTTTTCTCATACTAATTATAACCGTGGACAATGACGCACCTCTTTTGATTTGGATTTTTTTGCTAAGTAAGTAAATGAAATTTCGAAAGCCCCGCGGTATTTCGAAACATCGCGCAGGCCGGATACATTTGCATCATAAGCAATTTTTGCAATATAATTATTTTTACGCGCACCAATATATACAACACTTGCGTCCTTAACACGGTAATTTAAACCGGCAAGCAAATAAAATTCCTGCTCTTTTAAAAAATAACCCGCATCCACCGAATACAATTGTTCGGTGGCATTTTTTTGTAACATGATTAATACTTTGGGCAGCACATAAAACAACTCTGTAATATTAATCCTTACACCTGCATGCGCATAGTGCCTAATCGGAAGTTTATTATTTGTGTGATAATATGTTTCTTTTGGGTTAGATAAATTAAAAACAGAATATCCTAAAAATGGGTTTAACCTTGCTTGTTGCTTAGCATTAAAATACATAAAACCGGCGTTCAGTTGAGGTGTAACAAATGATTGCCGGTTGTAAGTTTCTCCGGAAGCAAGAGTGTTATCAAACGATCCACCATTTTGGTTTGTATATTGATTATCGAATGTATAAAGAGCAGCTTCAACCCGTTTTTGCGTAGCACCGCCTTGTAAGCCAAAAGAAATATTATGAAACCTGTTTTTATCAATTGGAACCGCGTATGAAACCGAAGCCAAGCCTTGCAAAACATTGTAATTTCCCACACCGGCACGCATATTCATAATTTGTCCACCAAAACCCCATTTTCCTTTAGGAGCATCAAGGCTTATAAGCGCAGTGCTATATGGCTTAAACGCCACACTACGCCACTGATTCCTGTATTGTAAGTGCGCCCTAAAATTTGCGTCAACAACACCAGTTAGCGCAGGGTTTAAAAACATGGGCGCAGCGTCGTACATGGATAGATGGAAATCCTGAGCCTTTAAAGTTCCGCATGTAATAAACAGTACCGAATAGATTATTAATAATTTTTGTTTCATTTTACCTTAATAAAGTTACATCACCGGTTTTCTTTATTTTTTTACCGTTAAGCATTTCTACATCCACAACCCAAACATAAACCCCAATAGGTTGTTCAGTGCCATTGTATGTTCCGTTCCAACCTTCTAACTGGTCGTTTGTTTCAAAAATAAGCTGGCCCCAATTGTTATAAACCCGCACTGATATATTTTTAAAAGGTCCGCCTCTTACTTTAAAATAATCATTTTGGCCATCGTTATTCGGTGAAAAGGCAGTAGGTACATCAGGCAAAAGAACCACTGTAATCTCTTTGCGCAAAGTATCGATGCAACCATTAATATCTTTTACTGCAAGATAAACACTGTAATCTCCTGGAGTGTTATACGCATGCTGAGGATTTTGTACGTTACTTGCCGATTCATCTCCAAAACCCCAGTACCATGAAACTAAAGAGCTTGGTCCTGTTGAAAGATCTGTAAAATTCCCAACCTCCAATGCTTCTAATGGATCAGGAGCAATTGTGAAATTAGCGTCAGGCCCCGGAATAACCGTAATCTGTTTTTTTACAGTGTCTTTACAACCAAAAGATGTTGTCACTTCTAATGCTACGGTATAACTTGTTGACGAACTATAAGGGTGTGTTGGATTCTGTAATCCTGAAGTTGTATTATCTCCAAAATTCCAAGTCCAGGCAATTAAACTTCCCGATTGCGTTTTTGATGAATCCACAAACTGTGTAGCATTACCAACACATGGCGTATTTTGATAAAACATTGCCTGTGGGAGAAAATAAATTTCTATTGGTCTTTTTATAGTATCCCGGCATCCGTTGCTACTTAAAGCAACATGCGTTACTGTATATGTCCCCGGATTTGTATATGCGTGCGATGCATTTTGCGCTATGGATGTTCCATTATCACCAAAATTCCAATCCCAACCTGTTATAACCCCTGTTGACGTTGTAGAGTTATCGGTAAAATTTGCCTGTTTTTTTGCACATTGGTTATTTGCGTTAAAATCGGCATTTGGCGCAGGCTTAAAAGTAAGTTTAATAGTATCGCGAACGGCAACACAGCCTTTATTGTAGGTGGAAGTGAGTATAAGTTTAACGGAGCCGTTGGTAACATCAATAACGGATGGCTGATAATATGTTGTTAACAGGGAATCGTCCGGAGTAAAAGCTCCCGTACCCATAGTTGCCCATACGCCTGTGTTAGTGAGCCCTAAAATCGTTCCGCTTAACAAGATGCGCTGATTATCACACACTAAATTATCGTTACCGGCGTTTACAAGTGGCGATTTAGCTATGATAACGAGTAATGTATCTTTCACAGGCAAGCAATTACTTCCTGTCGACGTGAGGATGAGTTTTACTTGCCCTGCCAACGTATCATTTTGCCCTAGTGTGTATGTTGTACTTAAATTAATAGGATTTCCAAACGTCCCATTTCCTAGCGTAGTCCACGTTCCTGCACTTGCCCCTCCTGTTACCGATCCGTTTATCGGATAAAAAACATTACTCGAACAGATGGTATCGTTAATACCTGCATTTACATTGGGTTTTGGTGTTACTGTAACTTTTAGCTTATCGCTAACAGCATTGCAAATTCCATTAAAGGTGGATGTAAGCGTTACTGTAAAACTTCCGGCAGCTATATCAGCCGGACTTAACTGGTAAATTGTATTTAAAGACGTAGTTGAAGGAGAAAATAAACCGGATCCTGTACTCGACCAAACTCCGGTTGTAAAAGTTACTGCTACAGTTCCACTTATTGCCACTGTGGGATTGTTTGCACAAACCGAAATATCGCCACTTGTAATTACAACGGGTGGATTAGTGAAATTTACCGTTAAACTGTCGTAAGTGTCTGGGCAACTATTTAAACTACCTGAGGAAGTTAATTTTATTTTTACGCTCCCACTCGAAAGATCGGAAGGTGATGGCAGATAAGTTGTGTTAAGCGATCCCACGTTACCAAAAGAGCCCGAGCCTGAGGTAGTCCAGTTAGTTCCTGCGGCGAATTGAAGTGTTGCCGTTAAAGGGATAAGAGAAATATTGTTTTTACAAAGAGTTACATCATTACTGGCATTTACAATAGGCGATTTAAAAATGTTAATCATTAAAGTATCCGTTACCGGAGTACAGTTTCCCGTAGAAGCCAATATCAGCTTAATTTGTGACTGATTAAGATCGTTGGTGCTAAGCGTGTAAGTAGTAGCAAGACTTGTAGGATTTCCAAAAGTGCCTGTTCCGTTGGGTGTGGTCCAAATGCCGGTTGTAGCGCCGCCAGTAACTGTACCTGTGAGCGCAATTGTAGTGGTTGCCGTACAAATATTTCGATCCGGACCAGCCAAGGTTGTTGTTTTTCTTAAAAAAGAAGACATATAATGGTAAAGACAGCCGCTGCCTGCTCCGCCGTTAATTACGCCAAGCGAAAAAACATCTAATGAATTAGTTAACAAATTGGCAGTGCCTGCCGGAATTTGGGCAGCACTATAACTCATTTGAAAACCGCTTAACGTCCCGCCCGTGCCAGGTACAACAGTAAAACCTGTAGATGGAACGAGCGCACCGCTTCCATTTAATGAAAAAGTATTTATCGCGCTCGTATTACACAAAATATTCAAAATAAAAGTTTGAGTGTTGGTTCGTGTAAAACTAACCTGATTTGAACCGGCACAGTTGAGCGGTGGAAGAATTGCCTCGCCTAATTCGCAGCCAAAACCGCTGGCGTGTATCACATAAACTGGTTTATCAGCTGTAATATAAGTAAGTGGCAGCGTGACTAACGAAAAATAAGTATCGCCTTTGTTTAATAATGCAGTAGAAATAGTTGATCCGTCATTTACTGTAATTTGTGTAAAATTTTCGGTAGCTACAATGTACCCGCCCTCAAATTGGGCTGCGTTCAGTCCTCCTTTGTTTATGACATATTGAGTTCCAACGATGTCGACAGGTACTATCTGGTCACCCATTAAATCGTAACAGCCTCCAACACCGCCCACAGAATCATCTGAAACTGTAACACAAATTGGTTTATCAGAAACCACAATGGTTCCACTTAAATTTTGACCGGCTACGGAAGGCGTTGAACTTACGTTCTCGATATTATAGGATTGCCCCAAATTAAGCGCGACGGAATAGGTAACATTTGCTAAATGACCAACAACATTACAGCGTGGTGTGATAAAAACAACAGTGCTATTTTCGGTAGCGACGATGCAAATTTGAGATTTTGGTGTCGGAGAATATGGACCATTATTTCCTTTGGTTTGAAACGGACAAACAAATTCTTTTCCCATTCCGTTCTGCCCTTTTAAAGAATAGGTTTCAGGATTATTAACTACAGTTTCAACTTCATAAACCGCAGTAATGGGAAAATCGGAGGAAATTTTTAGTCCACGGTTGAGAACAACATTTGCTGGAATATTTTCAAGGTTTCCACCTATGATCAAGGCCGAAAGATCAACGGTTTGCAAAGAGTTTGGAGTAAGTACAATTGTATTGGTGTAAACTCCACCCACGCTGGGCTGTCTAATCACAACGGTAGTGGTGTTGGAAAATGAGGAAATTCTTAACTTAACAGGGTTATTTTGCGCATGGCCCGGTGTAACCCATGGCGCGGCAAACCAAAAAACAGTATCAATTTGAGATACAATTGTTTTGCTGCAAATTAAAAGCAGAATTATTAAAAATTTATTTACCACCTTCTTCATTTGATTTTTTTAATTTGGATTTAATACTGTTATCAATATTGTTAAGTTCCTCCTCGTCGGCATTCAATTTCCGTTTCGGTTTAATAAACTGGTATCGTAAAACAATTTCATGTGAGCCGCTAGTATACGTGCGGATTTTCGCGAAAGGGATATCATAGGAATAACCGATGGTCAGCTTTTCTTTTAAAGTATTGATTCCAATTAAAATACTTGTTGCATCATGTAAGCGATAAGACGCTCCTACCCAAAACATTTTTTTATAAAATGCACGCAAACTAAATTCAGGTTGTACCGGTAAAGGGGAACTAAACTTAACAAGAAGTGAAGGCTGAACGGATATTTTTTTACTGGCTATTATCATGTATCCCGCTGTAAAATATAAGTGTGGATTCAAATTACTTTTTGAATCTTTCCAGGTTATTTTGTTGCCCAAATATTGATATCCCGAAATGCCAATGGATAATTTATCGCTGTAAAAATACAATCCGCCATTTGAATCGAAAACATTATTGGATAAAATATTTCCCGTTAATAGTTCATCGCCTCCGTCGGCAGTTTTTGCATCGTATAACTTTATTCGGTATTGTAACATTCCCACAGAAACCCCTAACCCTAATTTGTAAGTTTTGTTGAGCTTTACATGGTATGCAAAAGTTAAGTAACCCGAAGTACGACTTAACAAGCCCGTGTTATCGGAATTTAAAAAGGCGCCAACAGCAGCTTTTTTTTCTTTTCCTAACCCACTGTGTACGCTAATACCGTACGTTTTTGGAGCATCTTCAAAACCTACCCATTGGTTACGGTAATTTAAATTTACCACTAAATCTTTTGAGGAGCCAGCCACAGCCGGATTATAAGCGTAATTATTTAGCAGGTAATTTGTATAAATTGGAAGTTGTTGGGCCACACTTTTAAATTTAAAAGCGGAGACCAATATTATTACGATCAGCATATTTACTTTCATCTTCATCTTCTATCTAATAAGCAAAACGCCACCTTTAAACGGTTCGGTATTGTTAACATCATTTAATTTTATCACGTAATAATAAGTACCAACCGCAAGTTTATTGCCTTTGTAACTTCCGTCCCAAGGCACTGGATACCCAACTGAATGAAAAATGTTTTCACCCCAACGCGTATAAATATCAATTTCGGTATTTGGATAGAGCATCGAAAGGAAGTCAAGCTTCCAAATGTCATTTTTTCCATCTCCGTTCGGTGAAATGGCATTTGGAATTAACGTTGAAATTTCGTTGGTAACGTTGTTTATCTTTATAGCTACACGTGCCGTATCAGAACATCCATAGGTATCACTCGCAATTTGGGTAACCACGTAAACACCGTTTGCATAATATACATTAAAAGGATTTTGCACATTAGTTGGAGCCGTTCCATCACCAAAATTCCAGTTCCAGTTTATTGCAAATTTTGATGTGTCAACAAACGTTACCGATGTTCCAACATTTATACCCGTAGAAGCATTGTAAGCGAATCCGGCAATAGGCCTAGGTGTTAAATTTACCTGCTTTACAATGGTATCTTTACAATTATGGTTGGATGAAGCGATAAGAGTAATATTATATAAACCGGATCCGGGAAACAATTGAATAGGGTTTTGCAATCCACTTTGGCCAGGTCCACCAAAATCCCACAACCAACTTGTGATTGTTTCCGGCGAACTTATTTTTGTACTGTCGGAAAAAATTAAATTTAAAAAAGCGCCGGTACAAATTCGGTTAATACCGAAATTTGAATTTGGCAAAGGATAAATAAGTGGCGATTTTTTTATCGTGTCAAAGCAACCGTAAGTGTTTCGCACGACTAGCTGAGTTGTAAACGACACGGCAGT
Source organism: Bacteroidota bacterium (assembly GCA_043737035.1). GTDB lineage: Bacteria > Bacteroidota > Bacteroidia > B-17B0 > Aurantibacillaceae > UBA4416. The sequence goes on from JAYTBK010000506.1 coordinate 13,270, forward strand.
AGAATAAGTGTGGGCAGGACTTTGAACGGAACTGCCAGTATTGTCTCCAAAATTCCAAGTCCATTGATTTAATGTGCCCGAGCCTGGAAGAGAAAAATCAGTAAACGATGTAGCGTTATTTAAACAACCATTGGTAAAATTGAAATTTGCAAACGGTTTAGGAACAAAATTTATGCGAACCAGATCATTTACGGAATTACAATTTCCATTATTATAAGATGTAAGGGTAAGGTTAACAAAACCGGCAGTAATTTCACCGGCAGTAGGCGTGTATGTGAGTGTTAATGAGGTATTGGACGGGCTAAATGTCCCCAATCCTCCTGTCCATATTCCCGAAGTTGTGGGGCCATTAACCGTTGCAATTAGCGGCGTTGAAGCGTTATTTTTACAACTGTATTTATCTGCACCGGCATTTACAGATGGCGAAGTTGTGAATATAATTAATATACTATCCTTTGAAGGATTGCAGTTTCCGTTATTGGTTGAATTTAAATACAATTTAACTTGGCCTGCAAAAACATCGGCTACACTTGGGGAATATGAAGTGTTGAGTTGGATATTGCTCGGGTTAAAATTCCCTGATCCGCTGCTTGTCCATTTACCGGTGCTGCTCGATCCTGACACTGTTCCGTTTAAAGCAACAGTTGGGTTATTGGCGCACACCGAAAAACTGGTTGGGC
>JAYTBK010000507.1:0-6234 GCA_043737035.1 Bacteroidota bacterium
TTTCTATTCTTATGTAAAGCGATATGTTTGTTCGGATGGTGATTACGGTAGTGGGTTACGGATGGCTCAAAATAACGGAGAAGGGAGTAACGATTATCTAAGCGATGACATGAATACTACCGTGCCAATACATTATGTGGAAGGAGATCAGTCGCCTTCGGATATGTACCCGGAAAGTTCAGACTATGAAGATACCGAAACGGATGTGAGGAGTAGTGCGCAATTTTTAAATGAAGGCTCAATAACCGTTGTGCCTAACCCAAGCACCGGCCTTATTAAAATTAAGACTAAAAAAATAACGGAGGATGAAATTTTATCGTTATATATTTATGATATGAAAGGGCAGTTAATTCTAACCTACCATACTATTTCTGATGAACAGGAAATCAATCTGGAAACTTACAGCAAAGGAATTTACATGGTTCAAATAAGATCGAGTACAGGCCGAAGCATAACAACGAAAATTGATATCATCGATTAAGAGTAATGTTTTACGGTTTACCTAAAACACCTTCACACTTCCGTTTTTAATAATATAATCCACACCGTTTATATTAAATTTTTTGCCGGTGGTTTGTTTCATCAGGTTGGTAATATCCTGCTCAATGGTGTGCACACTTCCTTTTGTTTTATACGCAATGTTTAAATAATCTTCATTAATTTCCATGCCTTCATAAACTCCGCACAGTATAACATGCACCGGCACTTTCACCCGCGTAAGCATTTTAATATCGCGTGCCTTTGCCCAATTATCTGCAACCAAAACAACATCATCAACCTTACCGCTTTTATTTAATCCATACAAAACGGCTTCAATTACATTTTCGGGTGCATCGCCCCCTTGGCCTTTTTTTATGGTTAATTCCATCGTGCTAATTAACTGTTCCATGTTACTTGCGCGGCAATGATACAATCCGCCCGTGGCACCAATTTTTTTCTGATCGTCGGCTTTTTTATCGCCATCGTTAAAAAAAACAAAATGCTGGCTTGTACTGTCTTTTAAAAAATGAAGTTTCAGCCACGTGCTCACCTGCTGCCCGTAAGGATACATGCTACCGGTAAGGTCGGCAACTATTAATTTATTTTTCCATTCCTTATTTCTTTTAAACACATTAAATACTACTTGTTGGCTTGTATCGGCAACGTTAGGTTGTAAGTTGGTTTCGCTATCGCTCGTGCGGCTTTCAAAAGAAAAATTTCCCTTTTTATCATACACTTTATAATACCCATTTAAATTTCCTTTTTTATAAATGCCTTCCGCTTTTATATTTCCGTTAGGATAGTAACTCAGCTCCAATCCATCTTTTACCCCGCCTTTAAAGGTTTCAAAAAAATCTTTTTTACACTTACGCGAGTAATAAATGGTGGGGCCATCTGCCAACCCATCTTTATAATATGTTTCTTGTTCAATGCAATCGGGTACATCAAACCATTTAATTTCGAGTCCTTGTTTTTTATTATTTTTATAAATTACTTCTTCGCGCAAATCGCCGTTAGTCCAAAACTCTTTCCAAACGCCTTGCTTTAAACTGTCTTTATCCAATACATTAATGGTGTCGGTTTCATAAATTTTATAGGCAACAATGGATTGCGCGCATAAATTTTTTCTGCAAAAAAGCAAACAGGTAAATAACAGAGATATGGAAAGCAGGTTTTTCAGTACTTAAAATTGATTAAATTTGCGGTTATAGTCAAATTATTATGTTAGAAAAAATAAACAATCTGCTTTTAGAAATTGAAGAATTTACTGCTCAAAGTAAAGATCAGGTAGAGGAATACCGCTTAAAATGGTTGAGTAAAAAAGGCAGGATTACCGCATTGTTTGACGATTTTAAAACGGTAGCGCCGGATATTAAACGCGAGGTTGGACAAAAACTAAATGAATTAAAAAATAAAGCTCAGGAAAAAATAAACGCTTTAAAAGAAACACACGATGCATCAACGAGTGGTGCATCCAACCAACAATTTGATCTTACACTACCTTCCGATCCTACAATTCAACTCGGCTCCAGGCATCCGCTTTCTATTGTAAAAAATCAAATTGTAGATGTGTTTGCACGCATTGGTTTTACAGTGAGTGAAGGGCGTGAAATTGAAGACGACTGGCATAATTTTACGGCGTTAAACACTCCTGATAATCATCCGGCGCGGGATATGCAAGATACATTTTACGTTGGGCTCGACCCAGAAATGGTTTTACGAACGCAAACATCATCGGTGCAAGTGCATATTATGGAAAACCAGAAACCGCCCATTCGCACCATTTCACCCGGAAGGGTTTACCGTAACGAAGCAATTAGCGCGCGCGCGCATTGTCAGTTTCACCAAATAGAAGGTTTGTATATTGATGAAAAAGTTTCGTTTGCGGATTTAAAACAGACACTCAATTTTTTTGCGAAAGAATTGTTCGGCACAGAAACAAAAATAAGAATGCGTCCGAGTTATTTTCCATTTACCGAACCAAGTGCAGAAGTAGACATTAGCTGCACACTATGTAAAGGCAGCGGATGCAATGTATGTAAATATACCGGCTGGGTTGAAATTTTAGGCTGTGGTATGGTTGATCCGCAAGTATTGACGAACTGCGACATTGACAACCAAAAATTTTCGGGCTTTGCATTTGGTATGGGCATCGAGCGCATTGCGATGTTGAAATACCGGGTAAAAGATTTGCGTCTGTTTTTTGAAAACGATGTACGATTTTTAAATCAATTTGTTGGGGAGTAACTTTTATTTAATTGTGATACCGTCTATTTTTCGTAAATTTAAATTACAATATAAATTACAATGGCCACAATATTCGGAACTTATCAAAATGGGTATGTAAAACTCGACAAAAATTATACATCAAATGAACCTGTGAAAGTGATTATAACTTTTTTAGAAGAGATGGAGCCCGATTTACAGACCGGCATCAGATTATCTGATTTCTCGTTTAGCGAAAGTCAACTTAATTTAATAAATTCTAAAAGCTCATTTAGCGCTTCACTAATTGAAGAAAGGCGAAGTGAATTATGAAGATTTTTTTAGATACATCAACGCTAATTAAATTGTATCATAAAGAAGATGGAAAAGCTACAGCGAAAAGATTTAATTATTGAAATGTTATTGCAAGAGCCAAACGATATTTTTTTGAATTATGCGTTAGCAATGGAACACATTTCTACATCCGATTTTTTAATTGCTGAAGCACAACTCCGAAAAATGCTAACAATTGAGGCTGAATATTTACCTTGTTATTTTCAGCTTGGGCAACTAAACGAAAAGCTCGATAATGCCGCTGTTGCCATATCTTTTTACCAAAAAGGATTGGAGCTTGCTAAAAAACAAGGTAATACGAAAGCTGCGGGCGAACTCAATGAAGCACTTTGGATGCTCGAGGATTAAACTTACACCTCAAAATTAATTATTACGTTTATTTATTACTCATTCGCTTTTTATGCCGATAAAAAAATTTTGTACACTATTTTTTGGTATTTCCGTATTGATACTAATACCGCAATCAAATTTAAACGCCCAAGTAAAAAACGCAAATGCTGATTCGATTGAAATAAACAGGTTAAATCAGGTTGGCAAAGAATTTATAATTGATGGAGATTATGAAAAAGCCGATTCTGTTATCAACATCGCCTTACGATTATCACTGGCAGAGACGTACAACCGCGGTATGTTTAACTCATACAATCAATTGGGTATCTGTTTTTGGTACAGAGCCAACTTTCCAATAGCGCTTCAGTATCATTTAAAAGCACTTAAAACGGCCGAAGAAATAAATGACCCATTTTTAATAGCTAGGTCGCAGGCTAATACCGCCCTTATTTTTATCAGTCAGAAAGAATATAAAAAGGCACTACTTTATTATACTAAAGCTTTGCGCGTACGTGAGAAAATACGCGACGATAAAGGAGTTTCGGCAATTTTAAATAATATAGGGTCGATATACGAAAAACAAAATGACACCGTTAACGCAATGAAGTTTTATATAGCTTCTCTGGAAAATGCCCGTAAACAAAATCATTTGGGAATGATAGCACTTGATCTTACATCCATTGCAGGAATTTATACAATACAAGGACAACCTGAAAAAGCAATGCAATTTTATAAAGATGCGCTGAGCATTGCTGAAAAATTAGACGATAAAGTTTTAATTGCCGAAACTAAAACAAAGCTCGCGGAAATATTTATACATCAAAAAAAATATTTACAAACCGAAACATTTTTGCAGGATGCACTGCGTATATCAATGGTGATAGGAAATCTCGAAAATCAACGGGAAGTAAATAAAAAATTGAGCGAATTATACGCGACACTAAATAAATGGAAACTTTCTTATGAGCATCATTTAAAAAGCACCAATTTAAAAGATAGCATTTATAACGAAACAAAAACCAAAGACATGGTTAAAAACGAAATGAACTTTGATTTTGAAAAAAGACAGACCATCGAAAGAAAAGAGCAGGAAATAAAAGATGCGATTAGCTCGGAGGAATTGAAAAAAAAACGGATGCAACGAAACTATCTTATTGTAGGATTTTGTTTAATGTTGGTTGTAACCGGAATTATATTTCGGAGTTATAGGCAGAAACAAAAAGATAATCAAATCATTGCATTGCAAAAAACAGAAGTTGAAAAGCAGCGGGAGATTGTGATGTTACAAAAGCAAAGTTTGGAAACTCATCAAAAAGACATTATTGATAGTATAACGTATGCTAAAAGGCTACAGGAAGCGATCTTACCGCCACAAACTTTTATTAATCGTTATATACCCGAAAACTTTATTTACTATAAACCGAAAGATTTAGTTGCCGGTGATTTTTATTGGGCCGAAAACATGAACGATCTGTTTTTTATAGCCGCAGCGGATAGTACAGGGCATGGCGTGCCTGGTTGCATGGTGTCGGTAGTTTGCTCAAACGCACTAAACAGAAGTATTAAAGAATTTAAAATAACCGACCCCGGAAAAATATTGGATAAAACCCGCGAGTTAGTTGTGGAAACATTTGCAAAAAGTGCAGAAGATGTAAAAGATGGCATGGATATTTCGATGCTGTGTATTGACCATAAAAATAAAACGATACAGTGGAGTGGCGCTAATAACCCGCTATGGTATTTGCAAAACGAAACGGGAGTGATAAAAGAAATTAAAGGTGACAAACAACCTATTGGTAAAACTGAAAACCCTAAACCATTTACAACACATGCGATAACTTATTGCGAGGGCAGTATATTTTATTTGTTTACAGATGGCTTTGCTGATCAATTTGGCGGCTCAAATGGCAAAAAATTTAAGTATAAGCCTTTTGCCGAATTGTTATTCAACAATCATACACTTCCTTTAACTGATCAAAAAAATAATGTGGATGAAGCCTTCCAGCAATGGAAACAAGACCTTGAACAGGTTGACGATGTTTGTGTACTAGCGATAAAAATTTAAATCTATTTGTTTTGGCACAACGAAGTTTTGTTTCCGACTTTATCTGTTACTTCGATGCGATAATTTAAATCAGCGGGGTTTACGGGTTTACCTAAGTTACAAGTGACAATTTTTGAGCTAACATCGTATTCGGCAATTTGCCAAACACCATTCAGGTAAATATTGTAATCTGCAATGCCGCTAAGGTTGTCAGAAACTTTAAACGAGATATGGTTTGTTTGCATTGTTTTATTTTTTGAAAAAGGCAGTATACTAACCGTTGGGCAAAGTGTATCGTAACTAAAACTAAACTTACCAAGCTCCTTTACATCAGCCTGCAACCAGCCATTTTCAAATTTTCCCATCGCCACATTTCCGTTTACCAACATTACTAGTTTTGTTTCTTTGCCTTTAACCGGCGCGTTAATTTTAAGAGAAATTTTAACCGCGTTTAAAAATTTAATACCCTCGTTTCCGATAATAATGCTTTGGTCTTGGGGTTCCATTATATAGGTTACGGGCGAAATAAATTTAGAATTAAATAGCGAACCTTTTGGAACAAACAATTCAAAGTTGTTTTTTTTAAGCGAAAAATCTTCGTCGCATCGGGCATTCAACTTTTGCGCAGCTGAAGCATACCCAGTTAAATTAACGGTACGCACATTAAATTCCGTACTTTTACCGTTACCATTTTCATCATTTACAGCTACAGTAACGGCGTGTAAAAGTGTATCGTTTAAAATAATTTTTCCGCCATTTGTAATTTCCTTATATATACCCGGGTTGTAGCACGAAGCGGTAAAACATTTTTGTAATTTAAG
>JAYTBK010000508.1:0-2445 GCA_043737035.1 Bacteroidota bacterium
AGGGCAAATAGGCCGTTTGGATTACCGTTTCTCAGCAGCCAATCCATTTCCGGTGCAAACTTCTTTAGCTCCGGTAGCGCCATTAACAGGGATAAATAACGCGGCTTTTTCAACCAGAGCACCCGAAATACAATATCAGGGTTACATTAAATGGCAGTTTTTTGATAAAGAAAGTAATTTGTTGCCTTACAGCGCGGGATCATACCTCGGCAAAAAAAGTGTATTAAATATTGGCGGCGGGTTCGCTCACCAAAAAGATGCCATGTGGTACCAAAAACTAAATCCTACATCTGTTGGCGGAATGGATACAGTTTCAACTTCCTTACAACAATTTGCTATCGATGTTTTTTACGACTCCTATTTAAATAAACAAAAACAAAATGCAGTAACTGTATATGCCGCATTTTTAAATTATGATTTTGGGCCCAATTACATCAAAAATGCCGGTGTAATGAACACCGCAAATGGAACTAAAGGAGCAGCAAGCTATAACGGCGCAGGAAATGCAGTTCCGTTAATTGGAACGGGACAGGTTTTATATGCCCAAGCGGCGTATTTATTTCGTAAAGATATGCTAGGAAAAAACGGAACATTACAGCCATACATTTCGGGGAGTTATGCAAAGTATCAAAAATTGTCAGATCCTGTGTTGATTTGTGATATTGGCTTGAACTGGATTATGGCCGGGCAAAATTCAAAAATATCGCTTGATTATCAAAGTCGCCCTGTGTTTGATAATAATGTATCAACTGTTACAATTAATGAAACTAAAGCTTCGCGCCGAGGACAGATTGTTTTACAATATCAAGTTTCGTTTTAAATAAAACCCATCTCATTTAAAGCCTTGACGAGTAACGCAATCTTTACAAAACAAAACGCATAAGAACGGATATTTTAGAAAACGTAATTGCAGAAAAAAAGGGTGCATCGTTAGTTATTTGCGAAACTTCTAATTTCAGAATTGTAAACCGTGTTAGTTTTAGGCGTAAAATTTAGAGCATAGGCGATTGGATTGCAAGAATATATTTATTATATTTGGTTGAACATTTAACTTAACTACATGAAAATAATTTACTCTACTCTTTTTTTTATTGCCTGTACTGCTTCGGTTAATGCGCAGTTTAGTTTAACTAAAAACATTAACGAACCTATAGTTGGTGATGTATATTACACCAAAACGCTTGATACGAATGGCACAGCGTTGCCCAATACAGTTACCGGCAATAATGTAACATGGACCATACTTAACGTTATTGAAAGTAATACCATTGTTACCAATAATTATTCGTCCAATGGCGGCAATGCTTCTAACTTTCCCGGAACAACCATCGTACAAGAAGACGCTACTAACGGTAATTTTTCTTATTATAAGGTTACGCCAACTTCCTTTGAATTGGTAGGAGCCGAATTAAATTTTTCGGGTGCAAGCGGCGAACTGAACTACAATACAAACTCCGCCATAATCGCACAATATCCAATCGCCTTTGGGTATAATTTAAACGACCCTATTGGCGGAACTGTTTCGGCTAATGGGCAAACTGGCCCTTTTACAGGAAATATTGTTACCAAGGGCGACGGAACCGGAACACTAAAATTAAACAATACCACGTTTACAAATTGTATCAGGGTAAAAACTACCCAACACGCCACGTTTACATTGGCAGGTGGTTTTGTTATGGGGATTTTTGATCAAGTAGTTTATAATTATTTTAATAGTAGTAACAAATTTCCATTGTTCAGCACTAATTATGCGCATATTCAAACATCGGGAGCTTTTACCGTTAATCAAAAAACAGCTGATGTATCTGCATTAAATTCTGTAGCATTAGGGCTAAATTCTAACAGTCAAAACGATGTTATATTTAAAGCGTATCCTAATCCGGCTAACAGCGAAGTAAACATTCATTTTGTTTTAACTCAACCGGAATCTTATACAATTGAAATTGTAAACACCTTAGGACAAACGGTAAGATCGTTATCTAAACCTAATTTAGTAGCGGGTATGTATAGTGAAACTATTTCGTTGAGTGGTTTAACCACAGGGGTTTATCACATTAATGTTATTGGAAAAAACACCAAAGGAGTAGCAAAATTAGTGATCCAATAATTATCTTTTTATATAACTAAGAATCCTGTTTCGGCGGGATTTTTTTTATGATCAAAAAGTAATGTTTCTATATTCGCCCGGCTTTAAATCTTCTAAGTGTGTGGTATCAATTCTTACCCTAACTAACTTTGTAACCAAATTACCTAAGGCTTTGCACATCCTTCGTATCTGCCTGTTTTTGCCTTCCTTTAAAATAATTTTAAACTCATATTCCGAAATTTTTTCAGCAAAACAAGGCATCGTCATTCCTATTTTAATATCTACAGGCTCTTTAATTTCACGCATAAATACTTCTGTTAGTGGAAACCTTACAGTTACACTATATTCCTTTTCTTTTT
>JAYTBK010000509.1:0-2441 GCA_043737035.1 Bacteroidota bacterium
AACCGCGAACGCTATTTTGTTGCCTAATTTAATTTCAGGTAATAACCCCGATTATTTAATTACAAAGCAAATTGAAATGGCTCCTGTAATAAAAAAAAATAAATTAGAAGCTATACCAACTGCATACCTATTAATTCAAGGAGATCGCAAATCAACAACCCAAAAAGTAACCAACACAAAACCTATTAGCACTAAACATATACAACGCGTTATTAATACAGCAATTGCCGGCGAAATGATGGGTAATAAATTAATTTACCTGGAAGCAGGTAGTGGAGCAAAAAGTGTAGTACCAAAACAAATGATTAAAGCTGTAAAAAAAAATATAAGTGTACCATTGGTAGTTGGAGGCGGAATTAATTCCTATACTAAAACAAAAAATGCGATTGATGCGGGCGCAGATATTATTGTAATTGGTAACGCACTTGAACGTGATCCTAATTTTTTAATAGAAATAAAATCCCTTTTTAAATGAAACTTGTTATTATTACGCAATCAAAAAAAAGCGATAATGAAATTGCCGCTGTCATACAAATGTTTGAGGCAGGCCTCGGAACTTTACACGTGCGTAAAAACCGTTTCTCTACAAAAGAACTTGACGAATATATTAGCGAAATACCATTGCATTTTCATAACCGCATTATCATCCATTCTCATCACCGCCTTGCTTTAAAATACGATCTAAAAGGATTTCATTTTACATCAACACACCTAAAAAAGAAGTGGAAATTGTGGCTCAATACTAAACTCATTTATTTACGAAAACCAAACCTTGTAAAATCCATTTCCTTTAAACGATTAAATGAATTGTATTTGCCGCAACCAGTAAAAACAAACTATTGTTTTTTAGGCACGATGTTCCATAACGTTTCCGGCCAGTTGTACGGAGGTTTTTATGCCGAAACAGTTGAAGCAGCTATAAAAAAATCGGGTGCTAAAATCATTGCCAGAGGCGGAATAAGCGAGAAAAGTATAGAGTTGGCTTATAGTTTAGGATTTGAAGGGGTGGCGCTCTATGGCCATGTTTGGAAAAGTTCATCGCCGTATCAAACCTATTTGGATTTTTTAAAGTTTTGTAAAGAAAAAAATATTCCGCTCGAATAATGTCGGTTTGGGATTTGATAGCTTTACTTACGGGCATTGCTGGCGTTATATTAACCATTCATCAAAATATTTGGTGCTGGTCGATGGCATTGATTTCTGTTGTTATTTCTACCGCGGCATTTTACGAAAGCCATTTATACGGTGATATGAGCCTGAATGTTTTTTATTTCTTCAGCGGTTTGTACGGATGGTATTATTGGAACGCTAAAAAAAACGGTATTTTTATTGTTAGCCGTTTGCCGGTAAAATACCTACCCCTTGTAATTTTTGCTGTGTTGATTCAAAGCATTATTTATTATTTTATTTTACGGTTTTTTAAATCCGATCAGGTAATTTTTGATTCTATTTTAACGGCATGTAGTTTTACATGTACATACCTTATGACAAAAAAATGGCTTGAAAACTGGTTGTTTTGGGTATTGATTGATGGAGCCTACGTGGTGTTGTATATAATAAAAGAAATGCCTACCTATGCTATACTTTATTCATTTTTTACTTTAATGGCCGCTTACGGTTTTTACTCATGGAAAAAACAAATGCAAACGTGATAAAAAAAATTGCAATACTTGGCGCGGAAAGCACAGGCAAAACTGAATTAAGCATTCAACTCGCAAAACATTATAACACGGTTTGGGTACCGGAATATGCACGAGATTTTTTTAATGAAAACAATATAGATAATTACACCATTGATGATCTCGACGCGATTGCCAAAGAACAATTGAGCCGAGAAAAAAAATATTTGCCGCTGGCCAACAAATTATTATTTTGCGATACAAGCCTTATTACAATAAAAATATGGTCGACCTATCAATTCAATAAAATTTCTTCCTTCATCACCAATTCCATTCGCGATACGGATTACGATTTATACCTTGTATGCAATAACGATGTAGAATGGGAAGCCGATTCGCAGAGGCGAAACCCGGGACTGCGACAACATCTTTTAAAATGGAACCTGCATGAATTGGTAAAGCTCAATGCAGATTATCATGTTATTGAGGGGACAGGCGACACTAAATTACGCACCGCTGTAGCTATTATTGATAAAGCGTTTAATGCTACTCTCTAATAAAATTTATTACAGTATTATAAAATGCTAGTGGCTGCTCGGCATGCACCCAGTGGCCGCTGTTGACAATCGTTTCTATTTTGTAGTTGGTAAAACGCTTTACAATTTCGTGTTCATCAACAGCTGTTATGTAATCGGATCGGTCGCCTTTTATAAATAAGGTCGGTGTTTTGCATGAGAACACTGGGGCTTCAATGCCAATATTATCGTAATTGTCGGTTATAGCTTTTAGGTTGAAACGCCAATCCATTTGTTTTGTTTTATC
>JAYTBK010000510.1:0-2433 GCA_043737035.1 Bacteroidota bacterium
TCTTTACTATCAAAAAATAAACTTAAAACGTTGTTATGCAGTAACCCATCAAACGTTGTAATTATTTTTACCGAGTCGGTTGCCAAATTAAAATTGTATAATCCCTCGTTGGTTCCGGCAATTATATGTCCGCTGTTATCCTGAATGATCGCATTAATGCTCAATTGAGGCAATCGGAATTTTTTACTTATGTTTTCAAACTTTAATGTTACTGTGTTTAAAGTAAATAAACCCCTGCCGTTTGTACCAATCCAAAGCAAGCCTTCTTTATCGGCAAATACTGCATTTATCTTATCAGTAACAAATCCATTTGAGCCATCAAAAATACGCGAAGATTTGACTGCGGGATTAAAATTCACGAGGCCGCTTTCAGTCGCAAGCCATATCTGCTTTAATTTATCAATCGCAATTTTTTTTATGTCCGTTTTTTTTAATCCGTCAGGCTCACCAAAAAAGGAAAATTTTTCAATCGGTTTTTCAATGAGCCCCGCGCCAAATGTTCCAAACCACATATTGCCTTCAAAATCCTGAAAAATAGATTGTATATATTCATTCTTTAATCCGTTTGATTTGTTTATGTTGGCGATTGAATAACCTACACCTTTATTTTCAGAAAAAGTAATTTTTTTTAATCCTTCACCAAAAAAGCTTAGCCATAAGTTCCCTGAATGATCGCTGTAAATTGCCGTGATATTATTAGTTGGTGAATTAAATTCGGTATTAAAATGCGCAAATTGTACATATTGGCTACCGGTATATTTAATTCCATATATTCCGTCGCCTTCGGCAATTAGCCAGTAGACGTCTTTTTTAACATTGTCGGCTGTAATCTGTTTAAAGTTTTTATCTTTTAAAAACATTGCCTCCGCTACCGACCAAGTTTTCGTATTAGCGATCGAGAGTCCGTTGGGTGTGGCTAACAAAACATTGTGGTTCGAATCAAAAACGAAATCATTAATAGCTTCTACATTTTTTAAAGGCTGTTTTTTTAAATTAAACGCTGTATCAATTATAAATAAGCCGCCACTTGTCGACGCCCAAATATTATGGTTTACATCCTCCGCAAATTGTGTGATTTTAAAATCGTTAATCAATTTATTTTTGATGTGGTTAAACCTGCCGTCTTTTAGATATGAAATACCGTTTTGCACATGGCCGAAAAAAGCAATATTTCTTGAATCAATAAAATGTGTTGTAACAAAATTTTCGGCAATTTCTTTATTAGTAAAAGTGGTAAAACTGTTGCCATCAAAAACCGAAAGCCCTTCGCCGGTTGATAATGTGAGAAATCCGTTTTTTTCTTGCGAAATGTGATAAATATATGAATGTGGCAAACCATCGTCCTCCGAATAAGTACGAAAATTGTACATCTGCGGAAAACCTTGCAATGCGAAAAAGCATAGAAATATAAATACTGAAAAAACTTTTTTAGCGTACATACAGTTTTTTCCTTAGGGTTTAAGTTTGTAATTATGAAATAAACAAGAAGGATTTTTTCTTTTAAAAGATACCATAAATTAATTTTCGGCTTTTACGCCAATTTTCATTGTGTACTTAGGAATTCCACCAATTGGAGTGGTAAAAAAAGGCATTAACTCACCATATTTATTGCTTATCGTAACTACAACGTTGTTGTTTTTTATGTTTTTATTTTTAATAAATTGAATATCTAAGGAAGTATTAATTTCTGATGGTGTGATCTTAAAAACACTCTCCATCCAATTACCGGTTATAACATGAGCTGCTACTTCACCGCGTTTAGCAACAGATACAACCCGTATAGAGCCATCATTATCGAAGTCGAATATTTTTAATTTTACAGCTGTTACGCTTGCCCCAACAAACGGGTAAAGATGCGATACTGGCATTTGCCCATCCGACAATCGAAACGTATATTCATAAGCAAAGGTATTACTTCCTTCCACCGGTTTATTTTCATTAGGATCAGAAGAGAGATATATTTTATACAAGTTACCATCATCGCCCTCGAGCCCTTCAATAACCAATTTAAAAATACGCCCTCCTATTTCTGATTGCATTTCGCCTTCAATTGGATTGAACGGTCCCATTTTAACCCACGTGTTGTCAAATTCTTTTTCGTTTGAAAAAGTTTTAGACTCAAGCTGAATACCACTTTTAAAGTTACCTATCGGGTCCTGCCCTTTCGCCGCAGGATCGGAGTGTGCTTTGGCACCTCCATAAACCGAAAATTTGCATTTACTGTTAAAAAGTCCGTGGTTCTCATCAATGGCTCCTCCAATTTCCGGATCAAAAATACGAACATATACAGGCTTTTTATACGACTCAGGAATTACAAAAAAGAAAACCTGAACGAAATCATCGTCGCCCCATGCTTTATCAGAATTTTTACTGAAAGTACATGCGTAGGGAATTTTTTCCTCTAACGAAGGTGTTTGTTGGGCACTAACTTTA
>JAYTBK010000511.1:0-6192 GCA_043737035.1 Bacteroidota bacterium
TTTGCTTCAGTTTAAAGTTAAGCCAAGCTTCTTACTAATAACGCCTTCCTTTAGGGAAAAAGCGGAACATTTAAAAACTTCCAAATCAGTTTCTTTTAAAACAAAATCGATTAATAAAACAGAAATTACCATCATATCGGCGCGCATATTGATAAGATATGGCATTTGGTATCTTTCTTGGAGCGTCGATTTTTTAATAGTTTGACTTATAACGTGGTAGTCCTCTAAGAAAATAGGATATTCGGTTTGCGTGCTACTGAACGGAGTTTTATTAAACTCCCCTGCAACTAAATCTACTACCGAATCGAACGCACCCGACGATCCGATTAATTCAGTTGGCCGATGTTTTTTAATAGCTACTAAAAACGGTTGAAGTTGTGATTTTAAAAAAATATTAAACTGTATAATTTCCGAGTCCGTTACAGGATCCGATAGTTTAAATTTATCAAGAAGTCTGGCAGCACCTAATAAAAAACTTTGCTTCCATAAAATAGTATCGTTGTTGGCCAGTATCAACTCGGTACTTCCACCGCCAATATCCATTATAAGGGAAGTTTGCTGGTGCATTTTAACTGCCATACGTGTACCATAAAAAATAAGTTCAGCTTCTTCATTTCCATCAATTATTGAAATCGAAATTTTTGCTGTTTTTTTTGCTTCGGCAATGAATTGCTCACCGTTTGTAGCGGAACGTATTGCGGATGTTGCAAATGCATATTCTTTAACAGTATTGTAATCTAATATATATTGTTGAAATTGTTTTAGCGCATTTATACCCCGCTGAAACGGAGCATCAGCAATGTAACCAGAATTAATAGTTCCTTCGCCTAACTTGACAGCTATTTTAGTGTTGAATATTTTTTTAAACGTGTTATCGGGCAATTTTTCTCCAATTAATAAATTGAAAGTATTCGTACCAAGATCTATAATTGCAAATACCATAGGCGTGTAAACATTATAATAAATATTGGAACCGTTGGCGAAGAAATCGTCCATTAAATCCACGTCGTTTTTTATCTCGGCCCACATTACTCGAAAATACGATCATAATTTCGTGAGATCCTTTTTGATATGTGCGGAGTGGCGAGGTAACAAAATCATACGAGTATGAAATTTGTAAATAATTTTTAATTGTATATCCCAACTGCAATGCAATCGCATCATTAAACCTAAAATCCAAACCAGCCATCAACTGTTTTTTTAAATGCACGCGCAGGTTATACTCAAACGAAAACGGAATTGACGGTACATAAACTGCCAGTACAGTATTCTCGAAAACGTAATCTAAATTATCGGCCCAATTATAGCCGGCAGATAAATTGTAATGGGGAACGTTGGTGTATGTGCCTTTTTTGAAATCATCTTTTTTATAAAATTCCAAAGCACTTCCAATAACATTATTTGCGCCAACGCCTAAGTGGAACCGATCGTTATAATATACAATTCCAAAACTCGCATCGTAATTTTTTGATTTGTCCTGTGTGTACTGGTTTATAGCTTTATCCTGTTGGTTCCGTAACGAAATAGCAGTTCCATCAAAGCTTTGTCGCATATAATTTCCCTGCACACCAAAAGATAATTCAGAATCCGGAAATTTTAAATGATATGCGGCTGTTAAACTCGTTGCAAAATTTTTGAACGGCCCAATATCATCTTTAAATAAAAAACCACCGACACCAATTTTACCTTTTAATAGGCGAACATTAGCTGCCAATGCATACGTTTTAGGTGCGCCGTCGTAACCGGTCCATTGATTGCGATAATTTACGCGTACGTCAACTAACCGTTTTGTGCCGCAGAATCCTGGGTTTATTAACGTTTGGCAACTTCGAAACTGCGTCCACCAAGGATATTGTTGCGCTGTAGAACCAAGGTAAAATACGAAAAATACAGTTATGAAAAAAAAATTACGCAATAGGAAAACCGGGTATAATTAAATTAATTGACGCGCTGGCCATTTACAAATTTAACTAAAAAAGAGCCGATAAAACCTTTGTTTTGTAACTGATCACGTTGTTTAAGAGCTTCCTCTTTAGTTTTAAAATTTCCAGTGGTAACCTTATAAACCCCTACAACGTTATCAATACTAACGCTACCTACACTATTAAATTTACTTTTATTAGGCTGGGTTGAATACGCTCCTAATTGAATTTTATAAACTGTGTTTCCATCAGCAGTTGAAGTTGCTTTGTTGGTAGGTGCCGGAGTCGTTTTCACTTCGGGTGGCGGTGTTGTATTATTGGTTTCATTCGGTGTAGAATTTTTGGCTTGGGTATTCGTTACGGTTTCGGCTGGCATTGTTTCCGTTTTTGCAATTTGCGTTTGCGTTGGTTCAGCCGTTACTGCGGGTGTAGTTACTGCTACAGTTTGGGTTGAAGTCGTTGCTACGGCTAAATTATCGCCACCGCCAACAGTAACTAAAACAGGTAAAGCTTCAACTTCTTTTTTTTCATTATTCTCCAGATAATAAAATTTTTGAATAAAATTACCGGTTGCGGCGGCATTAGAAAGTGCCTGCACTTTAAATTTTATCACAAATTCTGGTTCAGAGGGCACAGAAACCCAAACAATTTTTGCTCTTTGGTTTTCAAAAGTAAAATTGCCCCCCTTAATCTCTAATGGAGCAACATTGTAACCGATAGGCGCATCCATTTGGTATTTGGCAAAATTCCCAACTGCGCCTTTATTAATTTTCACCTCTACATCAACCGATGAACCGGCGCTAATGCTAGCGGGTAAATTAGAAGTTACGGTAATCTGGCCCGATGAAGCGGAGGAAATGGCGATTCCTAAAACTATCAGAAAATTTTTCATAAATTGTTAACAAGGTTAATGAACAAATATAACATTATTTCTATACACTTAATAATACGGTTTTTTTATAAAAAGTTTTTAAAATTTATCAATTAATTTAGTAAAAAAAAATCTTACTTCCCTTTAAATTAATTATTTACTAAGTTAAAATGACGATTAACTCATGCGAATTTATTACTAAATTGGTTTAATCTATTGTGATCAAAGATTTAACATAAATGCAAGATAAAGGGCGTGAAATTTGGTATATTTTTACGCTACTATTTAATTAATAATCAGATAATTTATTACCATGGCTTTTACAAAAATTGTTTTCACTGCGGCAATTATTTTTTTTAGTTCACTTTTGTTTTCACAGGACGTAAAACCTGCTATTTCCATTAAAACTTCTAAAATATATTTTTATTCGTTTACCGGCGCTCTTAATTCGGAAAGTGCTGAGCTCCTTAAATCAGAAATCGAACGGATGCGATTTGTAAACGAAGTTAAAATCGAGTATAAAGTTCAGAAGTCTGCCGGTCAGATAAGGCTGCTTGCTACCGAGTTTTACACAGATAATGATACTGATTTTGAATTTAATGTTTACGACCTAAAAATGTTATTGATAAGAAATAACCTAGCCCCACTCGATTATAAATTCGAAGTTGTTTCTAAATAATTAATCCTACTTTCTAAAAGCTTTTTTATGAATAAAATCTACTTTCTTCTTTTATTAGTGTTTTCTTACAATTTTTTGCAAGCGCAAACTGATAATTGCTCCGCAGCAACTTCTTTGGTTATAACCCCAACGTGCGTTAGCCCTGTTTCGGGTTCAACTACAGGATTTACGCAATCATTTAGCGGTTGCGTGGGTACTGCCGACGACGATGGATGGTATAAATTTGTAGCCACCGCAGCTTCGCACAGTATTTCTGTAACATGCTCAGCAAGCTACGACGCGGTTGTGGAAGTTTTTTCAGGTACTTGTGCTTCGTTAATTTCATTAGCGTGTATTGATAATACTTTTAGTGGGCAAATTGAATCGGGCAATATCGGAGGTCTACTCGTGGGAAATACTTATTTTATCAGAGTATTTAATTATGGAGTTGGAGCCGGTTCTGGTAACTTTACAATTTGTTTAACAAACACTCCACCCCCACCATTAAACGATAATTGCACAGGTGCTATTCCTGTGACCGTAAATGCCGCCTGTGTAAATGTTATAGGTTCTACTTTTGGCGCAACACAGTCCTTATCAGGATGTTCTGGAACCGCCGACGACGATGTTTGGTTTCAGTTTACGGCAAATAGCTATACCCAAACCATTACCATGGCGGGTTCCGCAAGTATGGATGGAGTTATTGAATTGTATTCAGGCTCTTGTGCCGGTACATTAACGTCTATAGCCTGTATCGACAATACTTTTGCGGGCGGAATAGAAACAATAAACGCAGTTGGTTTAAATCCGTCTCAGGTTTACTTTTTAAGGGTTTATGATTATTATTCAGGTGGAGTCTACAGTTTTTCACTTTGTATAACAGGAAATCCAATTGGTGTTGGTCAGCCAAATGATAACCCCTGTTCGGCCATTCAGTTACCGCCCGTTACTTCGAGTTGTAATTACCTAACTTTTTCAACAAATGGGGCTACAAATACGGGTTTGGGTTTAGCTCCGGCTCCTGTTTCTTGTATTGGTGGAAGTGGCGGCTCTGCAGGATATACTGCTGCTGCTCTCGATGTTTGGTTTGCGATAACGGTTCCTGCCAGCGGAAACCTTTATATTACGCCGCAGCCCAACTTAGGTGCTGGTTTTATTACGGATGGATCGATGGCACTGTATAGTGGAGGCTGCGGTGTGGGAGCGCTTTCGCAGATAACTTGTTCGAGTGATTATACGTTGTACCCCGGTGGTGGAAATGATCTTTTACCATATATTGCTGCAACAGGTTTGGGCGCTGGAACCACTGTGTACCTCCGATATTGGAAATTTGGTAGCGGCGGCGGAAACTTTGGGCTTTGCGTACAATCGCCAACTAACGATGATTGCGCAAACGCGTTGTATGTTTGCGATATTAACGGTTATTCGGGGTCAACTAGTGCGGCTTATACTCCGGATAGACCGGGTACAGGTGCGGGGCAAATGTTTGCTAACAATGAAACGCCATCCGGCGTAAACCAACCTGACGGAACCAATACAAATGGCCCCTTTGGATTTTATCCAATTTCAAATATTGCGGGTCCGTTTTCTTCCCCGGCAATAGATGTTAACATAGAAAATAATTCATGGATAAAATTTACTGCCGGAGCAACTACTGCCAACTTAAGGGTTACTGTAGGAAATTGCTGGGTTGGAAGCTATCCTACCGGTGGAATTCAAATGCAGATTTTTTCTTCAACTGGATGCAACAATTTCGTTCCTGTGTCAAGTTTTAAGGAAGGCTCTTCAACGTTTACAATTACGGCAAACGGTTTGGTGCTCGGAAACAATTATTATTTAATGGTTGACGGTTATGCAAAAGATATATGTAATTATACCATTCAGGCTTTAGACGGAGTTGCGCTTCCATCTGTTGTAGCTACCCCTACCGCGGTTTGTCCGGGCGGAAGTTCAATCCTTACCGCTCCAGTAGCTACAAGTTATGAATGGTTTCCGGGCGGCCAAACTACTCAAACAATCTCCGTTACACCCGGTTCTACACAAACGTATACAGTTGTTGCTGGTGGTATTTGCGGTTATAAGCAAACCCTTACAAAAGAAGTGATCGTAAAAACGACACCAACAGTTCTAATTAATGCCGGTTCCGCTGTTACAACGTGCGGTACCCAAACCATTACATTAACTGGTAGCGGTGCAAGCACTTATTTATGGAATACAGCAAGTACTGCTACGTCGTTTACAACCGCACCTTCTTCTAATACCACGTTTTCTATTATTGGCACAGCATCTAACGGATGTACTAACACAGCAGTAAGTACGGTGACAGTAAATCCTATTCCAAATGTTACAGTTGCAGGCTCCAACACGATTTGTTCAGGTCAATCAACAATACTTACAGCAAGCGGTGCAATTAGTTATACTTGGAGCCCAGGCGGAGTTGTTTCCCCAACAATCAGTCTCAATCCCGGAACTACAGCTGTATACAACGTTACTGGGATCAATTCTTTCGGTTGTACAAAAACCGTAACTGTGCAGGTTGTTGTGAACGCATTACCCACAGTTAGTTCTACAAGCGTCACCATTTGCAGAGGCAATACCGGCAACATTAATGCTAGCGGTGCATCGACTTATACGTGGAATACCGGGACAAACACTGCCGGTATTGTGGTAAGTCCTACGGTAACAACAAATTATACCGTAACAGGAACTGATGTAAATGGCTGTGTGAACAGTGCAGTTGG
>JAYTBK010000512.1:0-2428 GCA_043737035.1 Bacteroidota bacterium
TTGCCTATTTCATTCACAAGATGAATTAAAAAAATGTATATATTGTAATGATTTTTTAATTTTTTAATTCTATATGCTTTTATCCATTGTTATACCCGCCTATAACGAAGAAAATACAATCCATCTTATTCTCGATAAAATTAAAGATGTTACATTACCGCATAGCGTGAATAAGGAAGTGATCATCATAAACGATTGCTCGACAGATGCTACAGAAAATGCCATTTTAAAATATCAATCAGCAAACAAAGATTTTAATATCCAGTATCGTAAACACACAGTTAATAAGGGTAAAGGCGCAGCACTGCATACAGGCATTAAAGAATCAACCGGCGATTACATCGTTATACAGGATGCCGACCTTGAATATGACCCTGAGGAATACACCATTTTGTTAAAACCGGTTTTAAATGGAAATGCGGATGTAGTTTATGGGAGCCGTTTCATAGGGGGAAAACCACACAGAATACTTTTTTATTGGCATTCAATCGGAAACAAAGTACTTACCAATTTATCAAATATGTTTTCTAATCTTAATTTAACCGATATGGAAACATGCTACAAATTGTTTCGCGCCGACGTTATAAAAAACATAGAACTTAAAGAAAAACGTTTTGGATTTGAACCTGAAGTAACTGCAAAAATTTCGCGCATTGCTAAGTTAAGAATATATGAAGTTGGAATTTCGTATTACGGACGCACTTACGAAGAAGGAAAAAAAATTGGCTGGAAGGATGGATTCCGCGCCATTTACTGC
Source organism: Bacteroidota bacterium (assembly GCA_043737035.1). Classification (GTDB taxonomy): domain Bacteria; phylum Bacteroidota; class Bacteroidia; order B-17B0; family Aurantibacillaceae; genus UBA4416. The sequence goes on from JAYTBK010000512.1 coordinate 758, forward strand.
ATTTTAAAATACGGACTGTTTAAACAGTAATTTTTGATGACAGTTAAAGAGCGCTATAACGGTATTATAAAATATTTTACTACGCACGTGCCAGTTGCAGAAACGGAATTGCGGTATAATAATTCGTTTGAGTTAATTGTAGCCGTTATACTTTCGGCACAGTGTACCGATAAAAGAATAAATCAAGTAACACCGAAATTATTTGAGGCTTTTCCAACGGTTGAAGCGTTGGCTGCATCAAACGTTGAAACTGTTTTTAACTACATTAAAAGCGTAAGTTACCCAAATAACAAAGCAAAACATTTAGTAAATATGGCTAATATGTTGATGAATGATTTTGGTGGAAAAATACCCAATCAAATTAATGAACTTGTAAAGTTGCCCGGAGTAGGACGGAAGACAGCCAATGTAGTTGCTTCGGTAATATTTGAACAACCCGCTATGGCGGTTGATACACATGTTTTTAGAGTTAGCAACAGACTTGGATTAACCAAAGCAAAAACCGCGTTACAAAGTGAACTTCAGCTTATAAAATACATTCCTAAAGAGTATGTTGCTACGGCACATCACTGGCTTATTTTGCACGGAAGGTACATTTGTGTAGCACGAAATCCAAAGTGCGAAATTTGTCCGTTAACGGAATGGTGTCACTTTTTTAAGACGAAAGTCATTAACCAAAATTATCCCCATTCATTATCCAAAAAAACAAACATGATTAAAAAAGAAACATTGCTCAACGCGACAAAAAATAATCCCAAAAATAGTATCGGTTTAATTGCAAAGGGAAACGCGAACAAACTTCCGGTTAAAAAAAATTCGGAACAAAAATTTATCCCTCATACCACAGCACTTAAAGCAGGAGATAAAGCGCCTTACTTTCAGGCAACGGATCAGAATGGAAAAATCGTTTCATTAACCGATTACAAAGGAAAAAAAATAATTCTTTATTTTTATCCTAAAGATAACACACCCACTTGCACGTTGGAAGCTTGCAGCTTGCGCGATGAACATAAATACCTCGCAAAGAAAAATTTTGTAGTGTTAGGCGTAAGCGCCGACGATGAAAAAATGCACCGTAAGTTTGCCGAAAAATTCGATCTTCCGTTTTCATTGTTGGCCGATGTTAATAGGGAAATAATTGAAGCTTATAACGTGTGGGGCACGAAACGGTTTATGGGTAAAATTTATGACGGCATTATTCGCACCACCTTTATAATAAATGAAAAGGGAATTATTGAAAATGTAATAACAGATGTAAAAAGCAAAGAACACGCAAAGCAAATCCTAGCTCTATAATTATTTTTTAAAAAATACTTCGTGATTATAAATATAAATTGAGAAGAATGTAATTAAAAGCAATGCAGCTATTCTACTATTTAACTAGTTTCATTTCATTCAATAAATATCCTGCACCCGCAAATTTATCAATTACAAAAAGTGTATAGCGCACATCTAACGTGATATTGCGGCATTGGTTAGGATTATACATAATATCACTCATAGTGCCTTCCCAATTCCTGTCAAAATTTGTCCCAATAAGTTCACCTTTCGCGTTAAAAACGGGGCTTCCGCTATTGCCGCCGGTAGTGTGATTACTTGCGGTAAAAGCTACAGGCAACTTTCCTTCTTTGTTTGCATACTGACCGTAATCTTTTTTAATGTATAAATCTT
>JAYTBK010000513.1:0-2421 GCA_043737035.1 Bacteroidota bacterium
GTAAAAATACCGGTATAAATTTAGTGTACATTTTAAAGTTATAAATTTTATGCAACAGCATTTATTTTTCCGGATAAAATAAACTATAACTTGTGCTCCTACCGCCACCATCATCTTTTTTAAGAATGTGTTGAGTGAGAAGCGATCGGATATCACTAACGCAGTATCCGCCGAACATTTGTTTATTTTGGACCATTTAGAACTTGTGAGATTGCCATCCAATCCATCAAACAATTTATTGATTATTAACCTTTGCCTTTTATTTATATACGAATTTAAGTGGGCATGCCAAAATTGTGATTTATTTAACACACGTTTCAAGGTGTTATCGGTTGTATTTAAGACGCTGTCTAGGCATTTCAAATACCACTCCAGCCATTGCGTTATATCAAGCGTGTCGCTTTGCGTTTTTTCGAGCAAATCAATAACACATTTTTCTTTCAACTCTTATTTGTGCCGACATACTATAAAACCGTTGTTTATCCTTATCTGCCTTTGCCATAAGCATATCTGCCAACGCCCTTGCTACACTGCTATTTCCATCGTCGAACGGATGGATGATTAAAAACCAAAGATGGGCTATAGCCGATTTTAAAACGTAATCGGTTGTTTGTTTAGAATTAAACCAGACTAATACTGTCATTTCTTTGTTTAACCTTTCAGCCTCAGAGCTTCAAAATAAATCCCAAAAATTCCATATATCCAGCTAACACGCCTTGATTATGTCTAACATTCGTAAGCAACGGTAATATTCGCTCCGTGTTCCAAGTTAAATTTGGCCAGTTTTTTAATTGATGTACTTAGGCATAATCTCCGCATTTTTGCCAAGACGAATTGGCTTATTCTCCGCATGAGATATGTTATTCTATACCCGATAGAATCATTTCCTTAATGGTATAATATTGTTTCATTTTAAGGCTTCTTTCACGTCGCCAACCACTGGAAACGTTCATGCCAAATGCTTCTGAAACTTCTTTATAATTCATATTATTTAAGAAAGCGCGCACATATTTAAAATCGGCTTTCTTCCATGAGTCAATATAGTCTTCATAAATTAAAAATAAATTGTTCAAGTAAAGGCTTGCCCTTTCATCATTGGTAGCAATTAAAAAGCGGCTGTCGGTTTTTTTAATAAGTTGAAGTCTTTCACGGGCGTCAATTAAATTAAAACCCAACTTCTCATAAGCCTTGTGTTTGCTTGAAAGGTTTTCGAGCGAATCGTGATAAATGATGTGTTTTAATTTCAGATTTAGATCGTTTTCGATTATACATTCTTCAATGTCAAAAATAATTTCAATACTTCCCTGCAGGTTGTTTGTTATGCCCTGAAACTCGGTTCGCATTCCGAAATCCAATGCGGTAATAAAATTTTTCTTATGAATTTTATTAATGGTGAGCACTAAATTTTTAAGGTCGTTTTGCAACGTTTCGGCATCTTCTTTTCGGAAATCTTTTATTTCAGACATTAAGATAAAGTGTTCCATCGGATTTAGTATATTTCCCGCAGAGTTCGATAATTTCACGGGTTAAAAAAATCAACGTTATTTTGCAAGATCTGCGGGACATTTATAATTTTAACTAATTTATTTTTGCGCTATTAACGCAAAATTAAAAAATAATTACGATTTTCGTCCGATTAAGTTTGTCGCTTATAAAAGAATACATATATTTGCCGCCCAAAATAGATTAAACATTAAAAATTAAGTCGTGGACGCATTAAGTTATAAAACAAAATTTGTCAATAAAGCCAACTCAGATAAAGAGTGGTTATTGGTTGACGCAGAAAACGAAGTAGTAGGCCGTTTAGCCTCTAAAATAGCGTATATGATACGCGGTAAACATAAAACAAACTATACACCGCATACAGATTGTGGTGCCAACATCGTTGTCATCAACGCTGAAAAAGTTCGGTTTACGGGAGCTAAAATGGACGATAAAGAATACGTTCGTTACACAGGTCATCCTGGTGGGCAACGTTTTGCAACTCCAAAAGAATTATTGGCTAAAAAACCAACTGAGGTTATTATCCATGCTGTTCATGGAATGTTGCCAAAAGGTCGTTTAGGGAGAGCCATCAATACAAACTTATTTGTATTTGCAGGCTCTGAACATGATCATGCCGCACAACAACCAAAAAAAGTAGATTTAACAACAATTATTGCATAAGTAAATGGAAATTATAAACACATCAGGTCGCAGAAAATGTTCGGTAGCTCGTGCTTATGTATCTACAGGTACAGGTATCATCACTATCAACAAAAGAGATTACAAAGAGTATTTTAAAACACCAACATTACAGTATTATGTTTTACAATCATTAAACAACGCAAAATCCGTTGGTTTATATGATGTTAAAGTAAATGTAAATGGCGGTGGAACAACAGGTCAGGCTCAGGCGGTACGTTTGGCAATCGCTAAGGC
>JAYTBK010000514.1:0-2416 GCA_043737035.1 Bacteroidota bacterium
CTAAAATCTTTACGTGATGATAAACTAACGTTCACTGTCATGTTGTTCTTTAATTTTAAGGGGTAATATCGTCCGCTTTCGGTGCGTGGAAATTGTCCGCCGATAAATATTTTGTATGTTTTTAAAACTTCTATTCTTTCCATTTTAATTGCGTTAAACCCCGTTCGGTTTCCCCTCTAAAAAGAGGGGATTAAGGGGTGTGTTGTTCTAATTTGTTTTCTATAAATTTGGATAATGAATCTAATACTAAATTTAAATTGTTTCGAACTTCACCTTCCGAGAATCTTAAAACCGTAAATCCCATATCGGTTAATTCTTTATCCCTGTGTTTATCTTCCTCATATTTAAAATTATGACTATAACCATCAATTTCAATAATTAGTTTTAACTTGAAACAGTAAAAATCAACAATATAATTTAAAATTGGTTTTTGTCTGTGAAAATCAAAGCCATAACATTGTTTACCTTTCAATTTTTTCCACAATAAAATTTCACCAAGAGTAGAATTGTTTCTCAACTCCCGGGCTTTTTCTTTAAGATATGGATTATAAGTTATTTTCAATTACTGTATTATTGTACACACCCCTCAATCCCCTCTTTTTAGAGGGGAAGCAGAGGCATCTAAAACTTCAAATATCCCATCAATCCATGTAATCCGCCTTCTCTGCCAAAACCACTTTCTTTATAGCCCCCAAAAGGAGAAGTTGGATCAAACTTATTGTACGTGTTTGCCCAAACAACACCCGCGCGTAACTTTGAGGTCATGTTAAAAATACGTGAGCCTTTATCTGTCCAGACACCGGCGCTTAAGCCATAAGGAATATTATTCGCTTTTTCAATTACTTCCTCAATTGTTCGGAATGTTTGAATAGCAAGCACTGGCCCAAAAATTTCTTCTTGCGAAATACGGTGTGATTGGGATGTATTTAAGAATAAAGTTGGGCGCACAAAAAATCCCTTATCAGGAATAGAACAAGAACTTTGATACATTTCGGCTCCATCGTTTACTCCAATTTTTAAATATTCATTAATCTTATCAAGCTGCATTTTTGAATTGATCGCTCCGATGTCTGTATTTTTATCCAAAGGGTCGCCAACAATTAACGTTTCCAAGCGGTCTTTTAATTTGCGAATAACTTCTTCGGCAACGCTTTCCTGTACAAATAACCGTGAGCCCGCACAACACACATGGCCTTGATTAAAGAAAATACCATTTACAATTCCCTCAACAGCCTGGTTAATTGGCGCATCTTCAAAGATAATATTTGCCGCTTTTCCGCCGAGTTCGAGCGTTAATTTTTTATCGGTTCCCGCAATTGCTTTTTGTATCCATTTACCAACGTTGGTACTTCCTGTAAATGCAATTTTATTAATGTCTTTGTGATTCACCATTGCCGCGCCAACCGGGCCATGACCCGTGATGATATTTACAACTCCATCGGGCAAGCCACTTTCCTGAATAATTTCAGCAAGTTTAAGAGCGGTTAACGAAGTTGTTTCAGCAGGTTTTAAAACAACTGTATTTCCTGTTGCTAATGCAGGAGCAATTTTCCAAGCAGCCATGAGCAAAGGAAAATTCCAAGGGATAACTTGTCCGGCAACACCTAATGATTTCGGGTTTCGGTTGGGAAATGCGTACTCTAATTTATCGGCCCAGCCTGCATAGTAAAAGAAATGATTAGCTGCTAAAGGCACATCTATATCGCGACTCTCGCGAATAGATTTTCCGCCGTCTAATGTTTCAATAACAGAAAGTTCACGTGCACGCTCCTGAATTAAACGGGCAATACGGTAAATATATTTGGCGCGTTCTTTTGCAGGCATTTTACTCCACGTTTTATCGTGCGCATTTCGGGCGGCTTTTACTGCACTATCAACATCTTTATCATTAGCCTCTGCTATACTTGAAATTTTTTCTTCAGTAGCCGGATTAATTGTATTGAAGTATTTTCCGGAATCTGGCTTTACAAATTTACCATTGATGAATAATTCATACTGTTTTTGCAAACGAATGTGGTCAGTAGATTCGGGCGATGGTGCGTATTTCCAATCTGTAAAGTAATCGAGTTTATTAATTTCTTTTTTCGCCATGGTGTTGTGTGTTTAACCGCAGAGGACACCGAGTTTTTGCAAAGGTCGCAGAGGGTATATAGGTTTTTTACTTTATTTTATTTTTCTCTTTGCGCACAAACTCCGCGCTCTTTGCAGTTAATTTTAATCCGCCGATATATAATCTTTACTAAAATATACGCCTCGCGCCTCTTTCTCCAATTGCAAAATTAAATCGTTAGCCAATGAGCTTGCGCCAAAACGAAACCACTTATTGTCTAACCATGCATTACCTAATGTTTCGTGTAACATAACTAAATACTGCAACGCGCTTTTTGCTGTACTAATTCCTCCGGCCGGTTTCATG
>JAYTBK010000515.1:0-13817 GCA_043737035.1 Bacteroidota bacterium
CGTGGCATCAGCCTCGAAAAAATTGTAGATTTTTTATAAAATAGTTATTGTGTTAAAAACAATAGTGTACGTTATTAAATGATTAAATTTGTAATAACGTTGTTCTAAACATATTAAAACATGAAAAAAAATGTACTCTTAGGTTTTGCTGTTATAACTTTTGTATCATTACAGGCTCAAACTTCAATAAAAAGAACTGCTCCTTTAAATGCTTATGCAAAAAAGGCAGTCGATAATAATCCAATCATCTGTGATCATGCTTTTAGCCAAAAAAGCACAGCAAAAAATGTTACCAACAAAGTTGCCGCCACCACTTACAAAAGGATCGGCCGGTCGCCAAATGTTTTAAGTGTTCAGGCTACTGAAACAAGGGCGTTACAATATATTTCTGCAATAAATACAGTTGGGTTTGTACATCGTGTCGACGGAACATTATGGCCAGGGGTTTCCAATGGTAATACCGGAACAATCGCATATGCGTGGACATCGAATAATGGCACACTCTGGGATTCAACTGTAGTTGCTGCGGATGCAACGCATCTTCACCGTTACCCTGCCGGTACTATGTATAACCCAAGCGGTAATACTATCCCGGCTAACGCTTTTGCAGTTAGCACGGGTCCATGGCATCCGGGCACAAACTGGCAAGGGGTTTATTTTGCTAGTAAGCCATTAAATGGAACAAAAACATCCAATGGTACGGTAATTTATTCTGATAATTTAGCGCTACAACCAACTCAACGCAAGCAGGATTTTGCACGTGTTGATATGCAAGTAACGACTAACGGCGTAATACATGTATTAGGTGATTTGGCGAAGAATGTAAATGATGTAAGTTCAAATCAGGCTTACGGTTGGAGAGGAGCCATGATAAATAAAGGCGTATTTAGCGCAGGTATATTTACTTGGACTTTGGATTCACTCAAGCCGAACGTTAAGTTATCAACTAACGGAGATAAAAATTTGTCGTCTACGCCTAATATGGCGTGGAGCGAAGATGGTTTAACAGGGTATGTGATATTTTATGGAGTGGATGCAACAGCTGCAATTAAAAGTTCTCAAAATACACATCAGCCGTTAGTTTACAAAACAACTAATGGTGGAACTACCTGGGTGCGGCACGCAATATTATTCGATTTTACCACTTTACCGGCAATTAATGACCGATTGTTTCCAACCCGTGGAGTTACGCCTTCAATTGGGAAACCTTTTGTAACATCGGGCGAAGGCTCATCTGCTACTGTTGATGCGAACGGTCAATTACATTTATTCGTTTCCGTAAATTCCGCTTTTTCAGATAATATTGATAGTTTGGGTTATACTTATTCACCTAATTTTAATCAGATTTGGAATTACATGTTCGATCTTAATACGACTGCTACTGGCTGGAATGCGATGATTATAGATTCATTAAGTTGTGACGGCCCGACAAGCGGTGCGTCTGGAACTTCACAATGGACTGGAGCAGTTGGAAAAGTGGCCTATGATGCGCGCTTGCAATTGTCGCGCACTTCTGATGGACGTTATATCACTTATGCTTGGGCAGACAGTGATTCGACAATAGCGGTAAGTCATGCAAGTACATTTCCAGACGTATACATGAAAAGTTTTGATGTAACTACAAGTAAATTTACCTGTAAGAAAAATATGTCGAAAGGAAAAACAGGTGTTGAATTAAATTCATATTTCTTTTACGCATCTACAGCTTCTGTAAAACCAAATGCAACTACTATTTTAATCCCCACTACAGTTTCGCGCTCGGATGATGCAAGTAACAATGGCGATTTGCCGGTAAGCCATTATTATATTAATGATAATACTTTTAGTACTACTGAATATACTGTTGCGATAAATGCGCCAGGTTGTACTATAAGTACCGGGGTGAGCATCAAAGAACAATCATCAATTGTCACCGGTTTAAAGTTTTACCCTAATCCAACATCTGTTAGCTCAACGCTTGAAGTTCATTTAAATGATAATTCGAAAATTGAAGTTTCGATTTTAAATAGTTTAGGGCAGGTGGTGTTTAATTCTAATGTTGAAGGCATTAGTGGAAACAACATTATTGATTTAAACATTAGCGGTTTAAACAACGGTTTATATTTTTACCAGGTTAAAGCAGGCGATACAAAAATTATTACCAATAAATTTATAATAGCAAAATAATTACGTTAAAACGCGAATAAAGAACGCTGCTCCATAAAGACCGTTTTCTTTAGTGTTATTAAATTATTATATTTGTATATGTTGTTCACTCTAAAAAATAAAAACATGAAAAAACAAATACTCTTATCCGGAGGAATTCTTATTTCAGGATTACTCGGGGCACAAATTTCAAAACAAGTTCGCCAAACTTCTAAACTGATTCCGGCGCATGTTGCTAATATGGCAATACCGCGTAATCTCATTAAAACTGATCCTCAATCAATTGCAAAGGCTTCGCCTAATCCGGTTAAACCTTATAATCCATCAGCTCAAAAAACAAGTTCCGTTTCTTCCGTAGTAATAGGTAAAACTTTTTACGATTTACAAAGTAACAGTAGCGTAGCTGATAGAATTGTTGTAAACGCTGATGGAAGCATTGCAGCCGTTTGGACGATGGAATTAACCCCTAACGATAACACCTATCCTACACGCGGTACAGGTTACGCTTACTTTAACGGTACAACATGGTCGGCACAACCAACCTCGCGTGTAGAAAATACTCGTGTGGGATGGGGAAACATTATCGAAACGCGCTCAGGCAAAGAACTTATTTTATCACACGATGGTACCGTAAGTAAATTAAAATTAGCCCAGCGTCCCGCAAAAGGTACAGGTGCTTGGACTGAAGCTTATCCTACAGCAATTGCATCTGCAACCACCGGTGGAAATTTTTGGCCACGCGCGGTAACTTCCGGTGACACTATTTACACGATTTCTGTTACGTCGCAAACGGTAACTGTAGGTGCCGCCACGTTTCAAGGCTTAAATGGTGCGGTTTGCTTTTCACGCTCTCGAGATGCGGGTGTTACTTGGGATATTGCTAACGCAATTCCAACAGGATTAGATAATACGAAATTTCTCGGTTTCGGAGGTGATTCATATGCGATCGCTGCAAAAGGCAGTACTGTGGCCATAGTTGCGGGAGATGCTGGTAAACACGTAGTTTTATGTAAATCTATTGATGGCGGAACTACATGGACAGCGACAACGGTTTTAAGATTTCCAATAAACAAATGGAATACAGCTACAACTAATTCCGATATAAACTCTGATGCGGTTGCAGATACAGTTGAAACCAACGACGGAACTTTTAGCGTTGGCCTTGACAACACTAATAAAGCATATGTATTTTATGGTCGTCAACGTGTATTATGTACAACTCCAGGCACTGGTGCAGGCCAAGGGATGAGTTATTTTCCTGGTACAGATGGTTTAATGATGTGGAAAGAAGGATTTGCTGCTAACACAGATACCGGTGGTATTTTAGTGGCAGCCATTGAAGATCTTGGCCAAAAGGGAAGAATATTTTTTCCGCAACCTGCGGTAGCTGGTAACTTTTCATTCGGTTTATGGGGTAATTCTTTGACATCCTATCCAAGTGTTGCCTTTGATGCAACCACTATATATTTAAGTTATTCATCAATTGTTGATAGTTTATCCTCACTTGGAAATGCAGAAAAACTTGTACGACATCAATACGTTATTAAATCATCGGATGGTGGTATTACATGGAGTAACCCATGCGATATTGTAGGGTCTCCGGGTGGAACTGTTTACGAAGGCATATTAGGTTCAATGGCAAAACGAGTTAACGGAAGTGTTCACATTATTTATCAAAGGGATTTAGGTCCGGGAAATGGTATCCCGGGTGCCAACGTTGGAGATAATAAAGATGAGGGAGATAATGTGGCCGGAGTAAACAACAACGATATTGTTTATTTTAAATTTCCGGTGAGTGAAATTGGCGCTTGCGTTTTAAATGTTGGCATCAAAGAACAATCATCAATAGTTGCCGGATTAAAGTTTTATCCTAATCCAACATCTGTTAGCTCAACGCTTGAAGTTAATTTAAATGATAACTCAAAAATTGAAGTCTCGATTTTAAACAGTGTAGGGCAGGTGGTGTTTACTACTAACGTTGCAGGTACTAGTGGAAACAACACTATTGATTTAAACATTAGCGGTTTAAGCAACGGTTTATATTTTTACCAAGTTAAAGCAGGCAATACAAAAACTATTACCAATAAATTTGTAGTTTCTAAATAATTTTTTGTTTTATATTTAACTAAGAGGGCGTTTTTAAACGCCCTTTTTTTATGAAAAATAATTTTTTGATCTGAATATTTTATTATATTTGCATTCTCAATTTTTAAGTGAGAAGCTCGGGGTGTAGCGTAGCCCGGTATCGCGCCACGTTTGGGACGTGGAGGCCGTCAGTTCGAATCTGGCCACCCCGACATAAGAGGTAGCTCAAAAAATTAAAGCGGTAAATTATTGCCGCTTTTTTTTGCTTCATTGTATCACTTTCGATGCCGGTTTAGTTCATCAAAATAGGTATCTTCAAAAAAATAAAATTAAAACAGCGTTAATTTGTTTTAAACAAAAAGCAAAGAGGATAGTAAAAACATGGAAAACAATTCATCAATAGAAAATATTCAAAATTTTAAAGGCAAGTATCCTAAACAATTGTGGTACCTCTTTTTTAGTGAAATGTGGGAACGCTTTAGCTTTTATGGCATGCGCGGCATGTTGGTTTTTTATATGGTTAACCAATTAAAACTTAACGAAACCGAAGCTAATCTGCAATATGGAGCAACACAGGCTTTTGTTTATGCGTTTACTTTTGTAGGTGGTTTGTTTGCGGATAAAATTTTAGGTTTACGCAAATCTCTTTTTTGGGGCGGACTTTTAATGATTGTGGGTTCCATCATTTTAGCGATTGACCCTGATAAATTTTTTTTCTTGGGAATTGCATTTAATATAATTGGTACCGGCTTTTTTAAACCAACCATTTCATCAATGGTCGGAAATTTATACAAGCCCGGCGATAGCCGTACAGACGCTGGATTTTCACTGTTTTATGCAGGCGTAAATTTAGGAGCTTTATTGGGTGGTTTTTTATGCATTGCCATTGGAAAACGGAAATTATTTGCTGATTTGATTCCCGAAGGCAGTGAGTGGAACGTTGCCTTCGGTTTGGCGGCTATTGTTATGGTTATTAGTTTACTTACATTTACACGCACACAAAAAAGCCTCGGTGAAATTGGTCTTACTCCGCTTCCGCACGTTGCCAAAAAAAAACGAACCCTATACGAGATCATCACCTATGTAGGTTCAATTGTATTGATCCCATTTATTATTTTGTTGGTTTCAAACTCTCAATATACCGATATTTTTATGTTCATTGTCGGGCCTTGTTCCTTATTGTATCTCTTTTATGAAATGCGACGATTTTCGGTGCAGGAAAATAAAAAATTAGCGGCGGCGCTTGTATTCATTTTATTTTCAATTTTCTTTTGGGCATTTTTTGAACAGAGTGGTGGTTCACTTAGCTTGTTTGCCGCAAATAATTTAAATGATTCGGTGGCAGGTTTAACCCTTGATGCAAATGGCGTTAATAATTCTGCAAATTCATTTTTTGTCATTGCTTTTGCCGCATTATTAGGATTACTGTGGATTTGGATGAGCAAGCGCAAAATCGAACCAAACACTATCGTGAAATTTGGGTTAGCGTTTTTGTTTTTGGCCGCTGGCTTTTATATTTTTTATTACACAAAATTCTTTGCCGATTCCAACGGACGAACGTCGTTAAATGTTTTTACGTTTGGCTGGTTAATCATCACGTTTGGTGAACTTTGTCTTTCACCGATAGGTATGTCGGTAATGACGAAATTATCACCACAAAAAACACAAGCTGTTTTAATGGGAATGTGGTTTTTGGCAAGTGCATATGGTCAGTATTTTGCGGGTTTACTCGGCGCTAATATTTCGCAGGCATCGGAAAATGCAACCAACCTTGAGAAGTTAAATATTTACGCCGACGGTTATAAGCAACTAGCAGTTTATGCTTTTTGCGCCGGTGTAATTTTGATTTTAATTTCGCCTCTTGTAAAAAAATTAATGGGCAATATCAAATAAATTAAAATTTATATTTTAGGAGTTTTATCAACGTTAAATGGATCGTTTCATTTTTTTGGATATAATGTAATTAAAAACGGAAAATTTGCGCAAGGGATGTGAAGGGTTTAGTTCTTTTTTTCACCTTTTTTGGTTGACAAAAAACCGAAGTGTAACAAAGCCCGCAGCACACCGCCCGGGCGCCCGAAAGAAAATAGGTTTTGACTCTTATTGCAATGTGTTTAAAATTAACACAATAACCTAAATTTCTTAACGTTTACGGTTGTTTTCGGCATTAACTTTGCTAAACACAAAATATGTTTAATTGGAAAGACATATCAATGGCGGGAATCATCGTTTTGGCCATCGTTTTTTTTGTTTTCAAAAAAAGCACGCTACAGGCATCAATAACAAAACCCGATCATAAGGCCAGTAATTATTTCGACCAGCAAATAGCAATAGTTGATTCTATTTCTCAAAATACATACACCGAGTTTGCCGATAATTCAAAAGTTAACTGGATATCATTTTCTGAAGCATATAAAAAATGTAAGGTAAATCCAAAGCCGGTTATGATTGACGTATACACAACCTGGTGCGGTCCTTGTAAAATGATGAGCGCTGAAACTTTTAATAATCCTTTCATTTCGAAATATATAAATGAACATTTTTACGCTGTAAAATTTGACGCTGAAACTAAAGACAGTGTAAAGTTTGATAAGTATATTTTTGTTACTTCCGATAACACGAATCCGAAAGCTCCTCACCAGTTTGCCACTTCAATTTTGGATAATCAACTCGCGTTTCCATCCATCGTTTTTCTTAACAATAAGCTGCAACGTATTGATATTATTAAGGGATTTATGCCACCCAACGAGTTTGATCCTGTAATCCAATATTACGGTTCGGGCGTTTACCAAACATCAACTTGGGCCGATTTTAAAAACGGTTTTCAAACAGCAGTTAAGTAGTTTGTTTATTTTAATATATATTATTAAGTTTAATAAAAGCAATGCTTAAGTTTGGCGGATGAAGTGCGCTCTTACGTTATTTTTTATTTTTTTATTTTTTAAAACATTCCCGCAATGGGAGCAAGCAAAAAAGCGGTTCAACACCTATCTCAACTTCAATGGTTCGCTTAATAACGTTGTAAAGTTTACGTTGAATTCGGTGGTAATAGCAAATGCCGGCCAACCCGAGTTTACAGTATTTAACGACGAAGAAAAAATAATTACTTTATTATTAAACACGATGAATCCGCAGGATTTTGTTGCCGTGTACTCATGGAAAAAAAATAAGCATTTAACCGCTGCCCAGCTTGACAGTATAGGGCAAGGAGTTAAAGAGCCACTAAAAAATACTAGCACGCTAAAACATAAAAGAATAGCAATTGATCCTGGCCATTTTGCGGGAAATATGGAAACAGCACGAACGGAGCAAAAATTTATAGAGTTTATTCCATCGGCGATAAACCACCTTAGAGATACAATCCGTTTTAATGAAGGCTACCTGACTTTTCAAACAGCGCAAATTTTAAAAAATTTTTTATTAGAAAACGGTGCTGAGGTTATGGTAACACGTCCAAAACAAAACTTTACTTCATTTCAAATAACTTATGATGACTGGTTTGTAAACAGAAAAAAAATTGCACTTGATTCGTTATTTAGAAATGAGAGTATAAACGCGAATCGTTATAAAATATTAATGGGATTGAATAAGAATAAATTATTTTGGGAATTTTTTAGGGATTTTGAACTCATGGAGCGCGCACGTATCATCAATAATTTTGATCCCGACGTAACAATTATTATACATTATAATGTAGATGAGAAAAATAGAGATTGGTTAAACCCTACCAAAAAAAATTTTACCATGGCCTTTATTGGTGGCGGAATGACAGCGGATAATTTTAGTAAAACCATTAATAAAGTTCATTTTTTGAGATTGCTGCTTACTACAGATCTTAATGAGTCGGAGAAACTGGCTTCGTTAACAGTAAAACAATTTAATGAACAAATGAATATTCCCATCGCGCAAAAAAACGACGCGGATTATCTTCGTGATAATTGTGTGAAGGCTTATGAAAACGGTGTTTATTGCAGGAATTTAGCTTTGTGTAGAACTATTAAGTCGGTGTTGGTATATGGTGAATGCCTTTATCAAGACAACGAAAACGAATGTTTAAATCTTTCGAAAACGGATTCAGTAATTTATGGCGAAAAAACTTCAAAACGAATAATCGAGGCGGCCAATTGTTATCAAAAAGCAATAATTGAGTACTTTAGCAATACACAAAAATAAAATTTGACTTTTTTGAAAATATATATAGTTGATGATCATCAAATGCTTATTGATGGTTTAAAAGCACTTTTGAGTGGAGAACAAAATATTTCTATTGTGGGAGAATCTACCATACCGCGCGTTGCGTTAAAGGAAATTGGTGAGTATAAACCCGATATTGTACTCACGGATATAAATATGCCGGATATGGATGGTATTGAACTTTCTAAAGAAATAAAAAAGAATTTTCCTTCGATAAATATTATTGCTCTATCGATGTACGGCGAACGCGACACAATTAGCGAAATGCTAAAAGCAGGCGTGAGTGCTTACATTTTAAAAAATACGGGTAAAAAAGAATTATTAAAAGCTATTGAAAAAGTTGCTGCGGGCGGTACTTTTTTTAGTGAAGAAGTAACAGAAGAAATGGCGCGCGTACCCGGAACTGGTAACTCAAAAGAAATTTTGTTGTCGTTAAGGGAAATTGAAGTAATTGAACTGATTGCCAAAGAATATACAAATGCAAAAATCGCGGAAGCTCTATTTATCAGTGAGCGCACAGTGGAGACACATCGTAAAAACATTTTCAGGAAAACGGATACAAAAAGTGTTTTAGGCTTATTAAAATATTGCGTTGACCGAAAAATTATAAAACCTTTAAATTAAAACTACATTTTTTTCGTATTAAACTACACTTCCAAACAAATCAAAATCGCTGGCGTCGTGTATTTTTATATTTGAAAATTCGCCGATTTTAACCAAATTATTATCGGTGGCTTTTACAAGTACTTCGTTATCCACATCCGGACTGTCAAATTCGGTTCGGCCAATAAAAAAATCGTTTTCTTTTCTATCGAACAAAACTTTATAAGTATTGCCAATTTTTTGTTGATTTAGAGTGTATGAAATTTCCTGCTGAACTTTCATCACAGCATCAGCCCTTTCACGCTTTGTTTTTTCTTTCACATCATCTTTCAATAAATGCGCGTGTGTATTTTCTTCATGTGAATACGTAAATATTCCAAGCCTTTCAAATTTTGTATCGTTTACCCACTTCAACATCTCCTCATGGTCTTGTTGTGTTTCTCCCGGGTAGCCGGCAATTAACGTGGTACGTATAGCAATACCAGACACTTTATCACGTATTTGATTTACCGTATCAATTGTTTTTTGTTTTGTAATTCCGCGACGCATACTTTTAAGCATGTTATCGGTAATGTGTTGCAAAGGCATATCAAGATATTTGCATACATTATCTTTTCTATTGATTACATCTAAAACTTCCATCGGGAAACCACTTGGAAATGCATAATGCAAGCGGATCCAATCAACTCCTTCAACTTCACTTACGCGATCAACCAATTCTGCCAATGCGCGTTTCTTGTAAATATCCAACCCGTAATAGGTAAGATCCTGAGCAATAAATAATAATTCGCGAGTGCCTTTGCTTGCCAATAATTTTGCACGGGTAACTAACTGTTCTATCGGTTCAGAAATGTGTTTACCACGCATAAGCGGAATAGCACAAAAACTACAAGGTCTGTCGCAACCTTCGCTTATTTTAAAATAAGCAAAATGATTTGGTGTAGTTAAAAGCCTTTCCCCAACCAACTCTTTTTTATAATCCGCCTTTAAGGTTTTTAAAATTTTAGGTAAGTCCCTTGTTCCAAAATACGCATCAACATCCGGAATTTCTTTTTCTAATTCGGCTTTGTACCGTTCACTCAAACAACCCGTAACATACAATTTTTCTATGTTACCATCTTTTTTTGCCTCCACATAGCGTAATATTGTATCAATACTTTCCTGCTTTGCATTTTCAACAAAACCGCAAGTGTTAATGATAACAATGTTGTGGTCATCGTCTTTGCTTTCGTGCTCAACATTAAAATTGCTAGCCTTTAATTGGCCCATTAAAACTTCACTGTCTACAATATTTTTGCTACATCCAAGTGTTACAACATTTACCCGGTTTTTTTTTAAGGTTTTGGTTTTCATTTTCGAAGTGCGAAGGTATCAAATTTTAAGCGATTTTTTATAAAACGTTTAATACCCTTAGCAAAGATAAACGTTGTAGTTTAATTTGGGTCATTGACAGTTATGTAGGAAAACGAACTTTTTTTGTACTTTTAAAAAATACTACAAAAGCCAAATGAAAACGCCTTTTATTTCAACTTATATTTTCTTTGAAATATTATTTACGTTTTCAATACACGCGCAGAACAAACAAATAGAAATTCTCAAATCAAAGTGCACAGTTAACGGAAACACCGATTTTGATAAAACAATTTTATATGCCGGTGAAGGAATTACGTTGGCTTTAAACGCCAAAGATACCATTTCTTATGCCTATTTTATGCGCACAATGGGTTCGGCTTTTTATTTTAAAGGTAATTATAAACAAGCATCGGCAAATTACTTTAGCGCGATTAATGCGCTCGAAAAAACGAAGACAAAAAAAGAACTTGCGTTATGTTATAACGAGCTGGCTAAGCTTTACAGAAAGACAAAAAAACTCAAATTATCTGGCGATACCTATAATAAAGCGTTGCAAATTTTTCTCGCTGAAAACGATAGTGCTAACCTATCAATGATTTATAACGAGTCGGGTGTAGTGTTTGAATATGAGGGAAATTATGACGAAGCACTTTACCGATATAAAAAATCCTTTAGCATATCTCAAAACTTAAAAGATTACAGAGCTGTATCCTACGCTTTAAATAATATTGCCGGCGTTTATAGTTTGCAAAAGAAGTATGGCGCGGCTCATATTTTCTTGCTGCAAGCTTTAGAGATTCGAAAAAATTTAAAAGATAGTTTTTCACTCGCGTTAAATTACAGCGATTTGGGCGGAAACGCATTTGCCGCCGAACGAATGGATGAAGCTTTAAAATATTTAGATAGCAGCAATGTTCTGGCTAAACGTTTACATTATATTGAATTACAATCGCAAAATTATTTAATTATATCGCAGGCTTATGCTAAAAATGAGAACGTGGAAGAAGCTTTTTTAAACTATAAAAACTATACCAATTTAAAAGATTCGATTTTTACGAAGGATGGTGAAAACCATTTAAATGAACTCAATACGAAATATCAAACCGAAAAAAAAGATTTGGAACTAGCTAAAAGCAAAGTTGAAATTATCAATGAAAAAAATAAGCGGTTCATTAGTTACGGTGCTCTCGTTTTTTTTATTTTGATTTCTTCGATAATTATTTGGGCGTTTATTCAAAAACAAAAGGCAGGAAAATTATTAAAAACAAAGAATGAACTTTTGGAAGGTGCGAATAAAAAAATTACGCACCAAAAAGAACAGTTATCTGAAAAGCAAAAGGAAATTTTAGATTCTATCAACTATGCAAAAAAAATTCAGTCGACATTACTCGCCAGCAACGACGTTTTAAAGGATAATTTAAAAGAGCATTTTTTATTATTTAAGCCTAAGGACATTGTTAGTGGTGATTTTACTTGGGCTTTTAAAAAGAATGAGTTATTTTACTTTGCTTGTTGCGATAGCACCGGACATGGCGTGCCTGGTGCGTTCATGAGCTTACTAAATATTGGTTTTATAAATGAAGCAGTTAAGGAACGAAACATTTTGCAGCCCGGTAAAATATTTGATTATGTGCGATTAAGGCTCGAAGAAACCATTGGCAAAGATGGGCAGAAAGATGGTTTTGACGGTATTATCATTTGTTTGGATTTAGTAAATCATTCTTTGAGTTATTCAGCTGCCAACAATGCACCATTCTTAATTAGAAATAATAAAACAGAATATTTACACTATAATAAAATGCCGGTGGGCCAAGGTATTAAAACCGATCTCTTTGATACTTTTAATTTCGATTACTTACCGGGCGATATATTGTATTTGTTTACCGATGGCTTTGCCGACCAGTTTGGGGGGCCAAAACAAAAAAAAATTAAATATCGCAAGCTGGAAGAACTTCTCCTGACAAACAGTTTTAAACCCATGGTTGAGCAAAAAGAATTGCTTGAAACATCTTTCGAAGCATGGCGTGGCTCGTTAGAGCAAGTAGATGATGTATGCGTTGTTGCAATACAACTTTAAAAACTGCGGTTTTTTTAGTACCATCAAAAATTTGAGATGTAAAAACATTTACATGGCCGATGCGGTCTAAATATCTAAAAGGAAATAACATCATCCAACAAATAATATAGCAGCTTTTTATTACCTTTAAATTTTCCGAATGAAGTTTAAAGTACGTCACATAATTTTATTTTTTGCACTGCACATTGTTGCGTGTACTTACTCGCAAAATTGCGATACCGTTTTAATAAATAAACTTTGTTTAAATGGTAAAAAGGCTGTTGAAACCGATATTAATTTATGTTATAAACTCGCTTTCACGGCGTTTACCGAGGCTAAAAAATGCCCTAATAACCGGCAGTTTTACGAATCGGCACTGTTATTAAGTATGGCACATTACCAAAAAGACCAGCCCGATTCAATTGTCAGAATTTTAAAACCGTTAATAAACTCTCTTCCCGCCAATTTGCTCATGAATTATAGGGCCGGTATTCATCATAAATTAAGTTTGGCGTATGTAATGATGATGCAACTTGAGGACGGCTTAAAAAATGACTTGGAGGCTTTAAGATGCTACGAATTAACGTCAGATACCTTTAATACTGTAAATGTTTTAGTAAACTTAGCTAATGTATGCCAGCAACAAAATAATTTCAAACAGACCGATCGGTATTTAAGGATGGCTCAAATGAAAGCCCAAAAAATTTCGCGTAAGGCACCACTAGGCAATGTTTATAATACAATGGGAATAGTGTATGCCGAGCATGGCCAGCTAGATTCGGCCGAAAAATTTTTCCTCGCCTCAATTGCTATTCGGGAAAAACTAAATGATAACACCTCAATTGCTTGGAATTATAATAACCTTGGTGGTTTGTATGTAATGCTGGAAAAACCAAAACCCGCAATTCTTTATCTGGAAAAAGCATTATTAGCATTTAAAACTGCAGGTAATATTGATGGTCAGACTTCTATCGCCAATAATTTAGGTGAACTATACTTAAACACCGGAGATTTTCGAAAATCACTTAACTATTTTAGCTACTCGCGGTCGCTGTACATTCAAACAAACAATCCTGATAACCTTGAAAACTTATATACCAACCTTTCCAATTTTTATAACAAAACCGGCGATATAAAAACAGCCTTTAAATATTCCGATTCCCTTATAATTTTAAAAGACTCACTATACGGCTCACGCCTCGATAAAAGCATCGCTGAGATGCAGGTTAAATTTGATGTAGAAAAGAAAGATCTAGAACTTACAAAAAATAAAGTTGAGATTGAGTCAGCCGAAAAACAATCTGTTTTCAAAACCATTATTATTCTTGCCATTATTTTTTTGGCGGGTATATTAGGAATAGCTGGATTTTTATTTTTCCGT
>JAYTBK010000516.1:0-2413 GCA_043737035.1 Bacteroidota bacterium
CCTTAATTAAAAACCGGGCTACAAATATAATTAATTTAGAGTTATTTGTAACTACAATGTAGAAATAAAATTTATTTTAATTGATTGAAAATGAGACAAATAAAAACTATTTACGCTTTTGTAAGTACATAATAATAATGTATATTTCGGTTATTTAGCACCTCAAAATGAATTCAATTATAACGCATGGCATAGAAATTTCGGTTGACACGAGTTACTATGCGGCTCAATCTGATCCAAGGAAAGGATATTATTTTTTTGTTTACGAAGTAACGATCACCAACAAAAGTAGCGATGCTGTTAAATTATTGAGCCGCCACTGGGATATTAAGGATGCAACAGGCAATAAACGTGAGGTTGACGGTGAAGGCGTTGTAGGCGAAACCCCAACAATATTGCCGGGCGAATGTTATACCTACAATAGCGGATGTAATTTTGCTACCGAATTGGGTAAAATGAGTGGCCATTATACCATAAAAAAACTGATTGATAGCTCAACATTTAATGTTTTAATTCCCGAATTTTTAATGGTGATGCCGGCTAAGCTAAATTAGAAAAAAAGAAGAAGTAAGATTTAAAGAAAATTTGCCGCAAAATCTCAAATCAGACTTCATAAATCTTATTTATTAAAGGAGTGAAAAAATAAAAGTCGTTTTCCGGAAACATAAAACCTTACTTTAAATCTTAAATCTTACTACTCAAATCTCAAAATTGCTTATCTCAAAATAAATAGGATATTTGATCTTCTGAAAAAACAAACGTTAATGAAAAATATATTGTTTATTGCCCTTTCCCTTTCTGTACTTTATTCCTGTAATAATTCAAAAAACACTTCAGGCTTCGAACTAAAAGGAAATCTTCAAAATTCGAAACCGGAAAATATATATTTGGAAAAACTTTCGCAAACCGGAACGTCAATTGTTGATAGTGCTATAATTAACGATAATGGAGAATTTCTCTTGAATAATTACACGCCCGCTGTAGGTTTTTACAGATTGCGGATTAACAACGCAAATTTTGCAATGCTGGTGCTCGATTCGGGTCAGAAAGTAACGATTACCGGTGATGCGCGCGACTTGGGAAATACATTTAAAGCAGAAGGATCTGACGATACAAAATTATTTTTGGAGTATAACGCGATGGCTCAAAAACAAAAGCGCAGAACTGATTCGCTCGAAAATATTTTTCGTACTGCAATAATAACAATGAAATTAGATTCGGCTAAAACCGATTCGCTATCTAAAAAATTACAAACCCCATACGAGAACATGTTAGCAGCATACAGCGAAACTATTGCAAAAAAAATAAAGGAAAATACAACTTCGTTTGCCTCAATAATGGCCATACAACAATTAAAGCCTGAAGCATACATGGATGTGTATACCGCATTAGATAAAGGTTTACAAAAAAAATATCCTGTAAATGGCGATGTGAAAAATTTCCATAATATGGTACAACAAACACAAAACATGGTGGCCCGTACCGAAGCAATTAAAATTGGAAACCCAGCTCCGGAAATTAATTTGCCAATGCCAAACGATAAAGAACTCGCGTTATCATCATTAAAAGGGAAAGTTGTTTTAATTGATTTTTGGGCGAGTTGGTGCGCACCATGCCGAAAAGAAATGCCCAATGTAAAACGCTCATACGAAAAATATAAAAGTAAAGGGTTTGAAATTTACGGTGTATCGCTTGATAAGGAGCGCGGCTCTTGGATAGAAGCAATATCAAAGGATGGCTTAACGTGGCCACAGGTAAGTGATTTAAAATTTTGGCAGAGCGAGGCAGCACAAGCTTATGCTGTTCAGTCGATACCGTTTACTGTTTTGGTTGGCCGCGATGGTAAGATTATAGCAACCGATTTACGCGGCACAGAACTCGACAAAAAATTGGCTGAGGTTTTAAAGTAAACTAACGATACTACCGTTAACTCCTGCCACAAAAAAGGAGTGCATAACTTCATATTTAAAATAAAACTCAGTGAACTTAAAATCTCTATACCTGAATTTAAATAAGGGATTAGCGTTTTTGTTTTTAAGTTTAACTTCATATAAAAGCTTTTCACAACAACCGTATTTTCAGCAGGAAGTAAATTATAAAATTGACGTTACTTTAAACGATTTAACACATGAGTTATCTGCATTTGCTAAAATAGAATACATTAATAATTCGTCCACATCTCTTAATTATATCTACTTCCATTTATGGCCAAATGCTTACAAAAATAATAATACGGCACTTGCCAAACAACTTCTGCAACAGGGCGAGACTAAAATGTATTACGCCAAGCCCCATGATTTTGGGTTTATCGACAGCCTTTATTTTTTAATCAACGGCCAAAAAGTAAAATGCGAATATGATAGCCAACATATTGATATTTGTAAATTGTATTTATACGAGCCGTTAAAATCGT
>JAYTBK010000517.1:0-2411 GCA_043737035.1 Bacteroidota bacterium
AGCAAGTACGAAAATAGCATTCGCTGTTTTAAAGTCTTACACGGCAAGCAGTGCACGGCCAAAAAACATTTTTTACGAATTCGATTTTCATATCAGTCATTTACGCACGGATACGATCTTTAATTTTCCACGTTATTTTCCTTTCCTCTCAAATAAAACCCTTTATAGCGAATTCGTAAAAACCGACCGGCGATTTACTCAATTTAAATATAACCCGTTTTACGCGTTGCCTTACATGGGCTTAGCATATCTCAGTCCGTCGTTTAACGGCTGGCTGAGTCGTTCTGGCAAGTACGATACACTTTACACCAATGGTTTTTTTAAAAATATTTTAGCTGATAAATACAATCACTTTAATACAAACAAACATTACGGATTTATCAATTTGGAAACCAGACATTATCTCGATTCAATAATTTTATACTGCAAGCAAAAATCAATCAAATTATATCTTACCATCTCGCCTGCATTTTACAAATCAAAAGATGAAGTAACCAATAAAGAAAAAGTAATTGGGCAATTTAAAAATATAGCTTACGTAAACCACATCCGTTTATTTAACCATTGCGAGGAGCCTGAAATAATTTATAACCAAAATTATTTTGAAGATAACTACCATATGTTTTATGCTGGAGCCCGAATTTACACAGCTAAACTAGCAGCTGATTTTAACAATAAAACCCCGTAAATTTCGTTTTACAGCCCACGCTTTTACCAAAAAAAATCGTATTTTTAATCGGATCTATGAAACAACTAATAATTGCATTTTTTATTATTAATTCGTGTTTTTGCTTTGCACAAATAGCAAAATACAGTAACGAATTTTTAAGTGTTGGGGTTGGTGCCCGGGCATTGTCGATGGCCAATGCCAACGTTGCCTCCGTTAATGATGTTACTGCAGGCTATTGGAATCCGGCAGGTTTACTTCTTCAAAAAAGTAATATGCAGGTTGGCTTAATGCATGCCGAATATTTTGCTGGTATAGCCAAATATGATTTTATAGGTGCATCTAAACGTATTGATAGCAATAGTGTTGCAGGCATTACGTTTATACGTTTTGGAGTTGATAATATTCCAAATACTACCGAATTGATTGATGCTAATGGTAATGTCGACTATTCCCGACTAAAATCTTTTAACGCAGTTGATGCCGCGGTACTTTTATCCTACGCACGAAATATCGCTAAACTTAAAGGAATAAAAATTGGGGCCAATGCTAAAATTATCAGGCGTAAACTAGGCGAATTTGGCGGATCTTGGGGATTTGGAATAGATGTTGGCGCAATGTATGATTATAAAAAATGGCGCTTTGCTGCTATGGGTCGCGATATTACCGGAACGTTTAATGCATGGAGCTATACGTTAACCGATGACGTTAAAAATACATTTGCCATTACCGGAAATGAAATTCCGACCAACTCACTAGAAGTAACTGTACCAAAATTAATTTTAGGTGCCAGCAGAACATGGCTTGTTTGGCGAAATAAAATAAGTTTAGGCGGTGAAGTAAATTTTATTAATACGTTTGATGGAAAACGCAACACTGTAGTAAAAACAGATGTTTGGAGTATGGAACCGGCCTTAGGTTTAGAAGCAGGCTACAAAGGAATTATTTTTTTGCGGGGCGGAATTGGTAATGTTCAGAAAATGAAAAATGTTTTGGGAAATGATATCACGACGGTTCAACCTAATATTGGAGTTGGTCTCAAATACAAAATTTTTGCTCTTGATTATGCCATGACGAACATCGGCAACGTTTCAACTTCGCTTTACTCACACATATTTACAATAAAAATTGATATCAATAAAAAATTGCTAAAATGATAAGGCATTTATTCATTTTGTTTTTTGTATTTACGCAATTGTTGTGTTTGCGTGCGCAGAAATACGGAAATGAATGGATAAATTTTTCCCAAAAACATTATCGTATTAATATTCCTAAAACCGGCATTTATCGTATTGATTCCATTACACTTGCTAACTCAGGAATACCCATAAGTTTTATCAACCCCAAAAATTTTCAATTATTTATTAAAGGAACCGAACAATTTATTATGATTTCAGGCGAAGGCGATAATCGGTTTAACACGGGAGATTACATTGAATTTTTTGCCGAAAAAAATGATGGGGTTTTTGATTCCGCTGCCTATTCGGATATTACGCGCTTACCCAATCCATACCTTGCCTTGTTTAATGATACAAACTACGCATATCTTACATGGAACAATTCGCTTGCAAACAAACGAAATACTATTGAAATAGATTTAAATTTTTCTGGTTACACGCCGGCCAATTACTATTACAGTGAGCGGTTACAAACTTCTAATTCATATTACGGGTATGGCAAAGTTTTTCTTGCTCAAATTAGCGATCCACGTTATGTTACCGGTGAAGGATACGGTTCGGCACTT
>JAYTBK010000518.1:0-2400 GCA_043737035.1 Bacteroidota bacterium
CAAACGATGGATCCTGACCAACCAACGTAATATCTGTGCCGTGCAAAGTGGTAATGTAGGGTAGTTTTATTTTTTTTGATTTTAATATTTGCTGAGCCAAATAAGCCACGGACGCGTGCGGAATTGCGTAATGCACATGCAAAATATCCAAACGTTCATAAATGGCAACATCAACAATTTTACTTGCTAATACACTTTCATAAGGTTGATAGTCGAATAGAGGATAATCGTTTACATTAACTTCGTGATAAAATAAGTTTTCATTGAATTGGTGTAGCCTAAATGGTTGCGAATACGTAATAAAATGCACTTTATGGCCTTTATCAGCAAGGGCTATACCTAGTTCGGTAGCTACAACACCGCTTCCACCAAATGTTGGATAGCATACAATACCTATATTCATTTGTTTGGTTTAAAAGTTATAAAGTTAAAGGGTTTAGAATATTGTTTAATATCTCAACTTTCTAACTTTCTACACTAATTTTAATTGACTTTATTTCCGTTCGTATCAACTTCGATTATTTCATAGCCTAATTTTGATAATTTTTCATAGTTCGCGGCTTTATCACCAACCACAACAATTATCATTTTATCGTAAGGTAAATAAGTTTTCGCCAGTTGGTCGATTTCACTTTTGCTAATGTTTTTTATAATTTCCGCCTGTTTAGATACAAAAGTGTTTTCCAGTTCAAAATCAACAATGCGTTTTACGAAATATAATTTCTGCGCCGGCGATTCGTATTTTAAAGCATCTGCCTGAGCCATTGCGTTTTTCGTAAAATCGAGCTCGTCCTGATTAATCCCTTGTTGGTTATATTTTTTTAATTCACTCATAATAATAACGAGCGAACTATCGGTTGCATTTGCCCGTACTCCGGCGTTAATTGTATATGGGCCGGCAAATTTACCTCCATAAAAACCGCCTCTCGCGCCGTAAGTATAGCCTTTTACTTCGCGTAAAATATAATTAACGCGACTATTAAAAGCGCCGGCAAAAGAATAATTCATGATGGTAGATTTAAAATATTCATCGGTTGCATCATAAGCCAATGAAAGGTTACCAACTCTTATTTCTGATTGCGGAGCGCCTTTTTTATCCACAAAATATATCCGTGTTTTATCTATTTCGGGTAATTTATATTTTGCCAATGGCATGGTGTTTTCAGATTTTAGTTTGGTTAAAAACGACATTTTTTTTAACACTTCATCTTGCGTTATATCGCCGCTCACAGCGAGAACTGAATTAAAAGCTGAAAATTTTTTATAATATTCAACCGCATCATTCAATGTTATAAAACTAACGGTTTCTGTATTGCCGTTTCCAGGCAGAGATAAGTTAGAACTTGTTCCATAAAGTAATTTTGCGTAAACATTATTTGCGATTGATGTTGCTTGCGTTAACTGATTTGTGATGGCATCTAACTGTTCTTTTTTAACGAGGTCAAAATCATCCTGGCCAAATTTGGGCATCAGCAACATTTCTTCAGCAATTTTTAAAGTAGAATCAAGATTCGCTTTAAGCGAAGAAATATTAATAAATATTTCATTTTCGCCCGCTGAAAAACTGACGCTGCTTCCAAGCCGATCGAGTTGATTCGCTATTTCTTCGGCACTATGTTTTTTAGTTGATTCCTGCATTAACGCGGTAAGCAACAATGCTAGTCCGGCCTTATTGCCGGGTTCGTAACGATGGCCAATAGGCATACTATAAAGTATGTTAACCTTTGGTATATCGTTGGAGTTAATGCCAATTATTTTTACTCCGTTTGTGTACGCGGATGTCCAGTACGCGGGCAGTGGCACAAGTTTAGCGGATGTTGACGATGGCGTTTTGCTACGGTTAAAAATATCTTTTGGTTCGTTATACGATAAATTTTTGTACTCAGCACTTTCCTGTTCTATTGTTCTGTCGTACATTTTCCAAGTGTCGGGTTTAGCAATAAGCTCCGTTTTGCCTTTGGGAACGCAACTTAATATAACAGCATTTTTTCCTTTTATATAAGTATTGTACACACGCATCACATCTTCTTTTGTAACCTTTAAATTATTTGCGATTTCAATTTTTAAATAGTTGGGATTGTTCGCATACGTTTGATATGCAGCTAGCTGTTTTCCTTTTCCCTGTACAGTTGTTATTGCATCGTACAAATTACTTTGATAAGAAACTTTGTATTTTTTTATGTCATCGTTTGATACGCCTGTTTTTTCCCAATCCAATAACGTTTGTTTTAGAAGAGTTTCAATATCGGCAAGTTTAGCGCCCGTGTTTGCACGTATTAAAATTTCAAATTGTCCTGCCACTTCACGCGTAGAATTATATGCATTAGCTGAAACTGCTTTCTGCGATTTTATAAAAGCATTGTATAACGGCGAACTTTTAGAACCCGATAAAACTTCGCC
>JAYTBK010000519.1:0-2399 GCA_043737035.1 Bacteroidota bacterium
TATGGTCCGTTTGGCTCACAAACATTTACCGATCTTAAGCTTGCGCTCGACGTAGAAAAAAAAGTATACAAGCTCGATTTAAGTTATAAAAAACTCGAACCGAAGCTTTATAATAAAATAGGAAAGTTAACAGACCTACAAGCTTTAAAATTAAGCGGTAACGAAATCAATACTTTCCCCAAAGGATTTAGCGAATTAAAAAATTTAATCTATTTAGCAAGTTACAATAACGAATTCACAACATTTCCGGATTTGAAAAAATTGGGGAACCTTAATTACCTAGAATTTTTTGGAAGTAAGATTGATAGCTTGCCCTGCGATATTGCTTATTTGAGTAAACTAAAAACTTTTAAATTTTCATCGGGAAGTGATACTTTAAAAATACCGAAAAGCTTACGTTTCTTAAAAAATTTAAAAGAGATAACAATAGAAAATTGCGTGCTCGATAGTTTTCCTAAAGAAATATTTAAGATACCAAACCTGGCTTATCTTAATTTAACCAACGTAAATATGTTTTATATAACCAAACATTTTGAGCGCTTTGGTAATTTGGAAGTTTTGATTTTAGATAATAATAAATTAAGCGTTTTGCCTATAGAAATTTTTTTTGCAAAAAAACTCAGGTTTATTTCAGTTAAAAATAACTTTCTAAAAAAAATGCCGGATTCTATATCACAACTACTAAACCTTTCGGTGCTGGATGTGCGCGGAAACAATTTTACATTGCAATACATTGAAGAATTAAAAGCGTTGTTACCGGGCTGCGAAATACGTTTTTAAAAACATTGAAAGTTTAATCGCAGAAATTCGGAGGAAGGCGATGAGTAAACAGAGAGAGAAACTTAGCGGGCGTTGCGTTTAAGCTTCTTCAAATTTCTTTTTAAATCCTTCCATAAACCACTCAGGCGGTAAAGTCGGTTTGTTTTTTTTCTTGTCGATAAAAACTAAGGTAACAGAACCCGTGTTCAATAAAATATTTTTTTGATTATAGCATTCGTATTCAAACGTAATTCTAACCGAAGGTAATTGCTTTACAGTTGTCACAATTCGCACTTCATCGTCATATAACGCCGGCTTTTTATAATTGATGTTTAAATTTATTACCGGCATTAAAATTCCACTTTCTTCCATTTCTCGGTAGCTAAACCCAAGGCTCCGCATCGCTTCCACTCGCCCCACCTCATAATATTGCGCGTAAACACCATAATAAACAAAACCCATCTGGTCTGTCTCACCATAACGTACTCTTAATGTTGTTTCTGTTTTAACCATTTGTATTTTCTTATATTTATCACATCCAATTTAGAGACTGGTTAAAATTTTATGTTTTAAATTTGTTTCAGTGTATTTTTGAGTGAAAATAGGCAAATTTTGGAGGCAATATTGGTTACATCGACGAAAAATTTAACGAATTTTCAGCAATATATATATATAACAAAAAAAATACATAAAATTTAAATCAGCCTCTTAAGATCAAATTATCTAAATAATGAAAATTTCTTGCAAAATTTATTTTTTATGTTTTGTGTATGTCGCATTTTCTTGCGCACATAAAACAATGGTAACAAAAGTGACCGAAACACATGTTATCATTAATAAAACAGAAGTTGATAGCACTACCTATAAATTACTTTTGCCGTATAAAATAAATCAGGATGAGATCATGAATAAAATAATTGCAACCTCATCGGGTGCATTTTTAAAAGCGGACGTTGAAAGCACTCTCGGTAATTTTTTCTGCGACGCTGTTATAGCCGAAACAAAATTATATTTAGGAAAAGATTCCCTTATTCTTGATGCGGCAATATTTAATAAAGGCGGATTGCGAAACTCTTTACCGAAAGGAACCATAACAGTAGGAAATATATTTGAACTCATGCCCTTTGATAATGAAGTGGTGTTATTGAAATTAAGCGGCCAACAATTTAAAGATATGTGTAATAAAATTGCAGAAAAAGGTGGTATTCCGGTTGGCGGCCTTCGCATGGAAATGCAGGGAACACTAGCAAAAAAAATTTTGATTAAAGGTGAGCCCATTGATGAAAATAAAAATTATTGGGTGGTAACCTCCGATTATTTGGCTAACGGTGGTGATAATTATATGTTTTTTAAAAACGCATCTGAAAGAAAATTAACGCATTTGCTGTTGCGCGACTTTATTATTATGTATTGTAAATCAATGGCTCAACAAGGAAAAATTTTAAATCCATACTTAGATGGCAGAATTCAATTATCAAAATAGGCGCGATTTTTTAAAATATTTTGCCGGAACTACCGCCGTACTAGCTGGTTTCCCTGCATTAGCAAAAAGTAACATTCTTAAAAAGGATCTGTCAACTTTAACTATTTTATATACAAACGATGTGCATAGCCGCATTGAACCTTTTTCGGCAAACGAT
>JAYTBK010000520.1:0-6114 GCA_043737035.1 Bacteroidota bacterium
CAAAAAACAAACCCAATTTCGCCAGTCGCCTTGCGGAGAATCGTTTTCCGAAATGTCGCAACTACTTTCAACGGCATTCACATCAAAATTTAAATTGCGTTTGTAATATTGCTCAACTTTATTGGTCACTGCTGCGGCTTCTGCTTTTGTTCTTACCGGAAATCTTCCAACACCAATATCAACAATATCACCCGAAATCAAATCACCTTCCGTATCATCCATCATTGCAAAATAATCGTCGGATGTAAACGAACTCGTAAACGAAGTAGAATTGTAAGTTTGGTAAGTTGGTATTAAAGCAGTGTTACCATTCGAGTTTATCGGTTTGTTTTTATACGATCCATCACCCAATATAAGTAAATACTTTGTTGCTTTTGTTGCATCGAGTGGTCGTTTGTAAAGCATTTTTACAAATTCGCGAATGGCGCCAATATCGGGCGTGCCCGACGAAAACTCATTATAAACCTGCTCCGTGGTTGCTACCACATAGGTAAGTGAATCGTAATCTTTATGGAGTTTTGCAAGGCGGTTTGCTTCCTGCAAAAATAAAGGATGGGTAACAATCACATAGTCGGCTTGTTGCACTGCATGCAGGTTTTGGTTTGGAACCTGACTGTAAGCTTTCGGAACGTAAACCTGATTTGAATTAAACACACAATATTCTTTTAACGATTCGGAGGATGCAGTAAACTGAATTTGATTATTGTTAGTTGTGTACAATTGATTTTTTGCGGAAAGCGGATTCGTAACATCCCAAACCGTTATGGGTAAACTCGAATTATTGTTGATGCTGTAACCTGCAAATGTATTTGGCCCTCCAATAACAAATTTATCCCTAAAATTAAATTGAGGCGCGTTAAAAATAAGGTGTCGCCTGGCGTTATAAACTATCTTATCGAGCCAACCTATTGCCTGTGCGTTTTGTTTTGTTACCGTAACCGAAAGGGCGTTATCAGTCAGTAAACCGGTTTTAAAATTTTCTCCCGGTACACCAATATCCGATGTGTAATTATTTGTATTGGTAGATCCGCAACTCACTAAAAAATTCCCGGAATTAAAGTTAACCTGATAAAGTGAAGTAACGTTACTTCGCGATAAAATCCTCGTTTTTACCGTTACACTATCGTTAATTACCGCGTCAGCAATATTAAAATTAAAATTGTAAGAGGTATTAAAATCAAATTTTTCACCAAAAAAATCGCGACCACTTTTTACAACGTTCAAAGTATTTAATTCGTGTAAACCATAAACATCATGCGTTGTGGTACTTTTGTTAGCGGTTTGTACAGCAGACGGTTGTTGCTGTAAACGTTTTCCGGGCCCTAAATCAACAGTAATATAATAAAAAGATGTATCGCTGAAAGAGTGCGCGGTATGATCAAAAGAAATGCCGCCTGAGCTCGCGTATTTCCATGTTTCTGTATTCTGCCCATAAAATAAAACGTAATCTCCGGCATCAAATATCCCATCATTTTCACCATTCACAA
Organism: Bacteroidota bacterium; assembly: GCA_043737035.1. Taxonomy (GTDB): domain Bacteria; phylum Bacteroidota; class Bacteroidia; order B-17B0; family Aurantibacillaceae; genus UBA4416. The sequence goes on from JAYTBK010000520.1 coordinate 1,488, forward strand.
AAATGGAATTCTCTACTAAATCATCATATCTAAAATCAACATTTTTTTCGGGTAACATTTTTCCTCCGTTTCCGTAAATTCGTATATTTTTGGGATCTGTAACATTAACACCAAGCGTGCTTAAAAAGATTTTATCGAGCTTATATATTCCATTTTGCGCCACTCCAATTTTATGCCATTTTCCTGTTGCTAAAACCGAATTATTTGCATAGGCCGATTGCATATTTTTTTTAAGTTTATCGGCATTTACATTCGAATTAGAAAAATTAAAATCCCACACAGCATTATACGATTCAAGATATTCGTATTTGTTGGTTGTAGCATTTAACCGGAGTGGAATCATTTTTTGGTAAAGTAGTTTTTCATTACGGGCAGTTGCAACTTCGTATTCCGTTTCAAATGCTGTTGTAATAAACGCTTTATATTCCTCAATTTTTGTGAGTTCGGCAAGTGTTAATTCCCGTATCGTTATATCATGAAGTTTTAATGTTGGAATTACCGAGCCGCTGATTGGTGTTATATGCAAAAAATATGGCAAATTGCTTTTTTGATGGTTTGCAAATGCCTTGTTCAAAAATTCAGCGGAGGTTGTAATTTGCTGACTTAAAACTTTTACCTCACTATTATTTTGAGGTAAAATTTGAGAAAAAAATGCATTGATCCAAAATATAAATGCGACTAAAAAGATGAGGTGAACTTTAGTGATAGAAAGCATTCTGGATATTTTTTGTAGATATATCAAACGTAAAACGACAAAGAAAATAAAATATTGTTGCACAAAAGTTTTTATTTTTCAATGCAGACTGTTATATTTGTGATTAGGAATAGATTTTAAGTAAAAAATTTACATGGCGAAAAAACTCTTTTTATTGCTCACAATTAGTTGTATTACCGGTATTTTGCAAGATTTAAAAGCGCAGGATCCTCAATTCACTCAGTTTTACGCTAATCCATTGTATCTTAACCCGGCATTTGCCGGAACTGCCCGTTGTCCGCGTATTTGCATGAACTACCGTAATCAGTGGCCTAACCTTAGCGGTACTTATGTCACTTACAGCGCGTCCTATGATCAGCATATTGATGCAATTAGCGGTGGTTTAGGATTAATTGTTACACAGGATGATCAAGCCCGTGGAACGCTCAAAACGACTCAAGCGAGTTTAATTTATTCATATCTTCTTCCGGTTAATCGCGAATTTTCTATTAAAGCTGGTTTACAAGCGGGCTTTTTTCAAAAATCGTTAGATAGAAATAAGTTAACGTTTGGCGATATGATTGACGCCAGAAGAGGATTTGTTTGGAATACCAACGAAATAATACCCTTGCAAACAAAAACAAATCTCGATTTTTCTGCGGGATTATTGGGTTACAGTAAAAAATATTTTGTGGGTTTTGCCATGCATCACATTACGCAGCCGGAGGAAGGTCTTCAAGGGCCTTCAAAAATGCCATTTAAAATTACCGGGCACGCAGGGGCTATTATTCCTCTCGAAAAGGGAAGTGAGTCGTACATATCGCCTAATATTTTATTTCAACAGCAGCAAAATTTTACCCAGCTTAATTTAGGTTTATATTTTGTTCGTGGGAGTTTTGTGGGTGGTTTGTGGTACCGTAATTCCGATGCTTTTATTGTTTTATTAGGGATACAAACCGATCATTTAAAGGTTGGTTATAGTTATGATGTAACCGTTTCTAAATTATCGAGTAATACGGCGGGTTCGCACGAAGTGTCATTACAACTTCAGTTCGAATGCCGTCCGAAGAAAAAGAAATACAGAACTATTAGTTGCCCATCTTTCTAAAAATAATTTGTAACCTTTTAATTAAACTTTCGTTATAGCCTTAAATAATTCTCAATTATGAAGTTCAAATTCTTAAAAAGCAGCAAATCTCTGGCAATCATTTTGTCGATAGTTGCGGTGTCCTGTGCTAAGGAACGCTCATCAGTTACCGGCTGGTCGTATAACGATCCTGATAACGGTGGTTTTGAAAAAATGCCTTACGAGGAACAGGAAACAGGCCCTGGTCTCGTATTAATTGAAGGTGGTTCGTTTTCAATGGGCCGCACAGAAACGGATGTAACGTACGAATGGAACAATGTACCACGCCGTGTTACGGTTTCTTCTTTTTATATGGATGAAACTGAAGTAAGTAATTATTCTTATCTCGAATATTTGTATTGGACAAGTCGCGTTTTTGGACCAACGTTTCCTGATATTTACTATAAAGCGTTGCCCGATACCTTAGTTTGGAGAGAGAAACTCGCTTACAATGAACCTTACGTTGAGTACTATTTACGCCACCCTGCATACCGCGATTATCCTGTAGTTGGTATAAACTGGTTACAAGCTAACGAATTTTGTGCGTGGAGAACTGACCGTGTTAACGAATTTATTTTAATACGCGAAGGTTTATTGGATCATACGCCAAACCCTTCCGATCAGGATTATTTTAGTACCGAAGCGTATCTTGCAGGAAAATGGCAAGGACAATTAAAACAAAAATTACCTTCTTTTGATGAACAAAATCCTGAAAGAGATGTAAAAATGGAAGATGGTATTTTTTTACCAAAATACCGTTTACCAACTGAAGCTGAGTGGGAATATGCTGCATATGGTTTAATTGGCAATACAATTGGTGAACGCATCACTGACAGACGAATTTACCCGTGGAATGGGCACGGCATTCGCAACTCCGATGATAAATACATTGGCCAGATATTGGCTAACTTTGTTCGTGGAAACGGTGATATGATGGGAACAGCTGGTTTCTTAAATGATAACGCCGATGTTACAGCTCCGGTTTACAGCTACTGGCCTAATGATTATGGCTTGTACAATATGGCAGGCAACGTATCCGAATGGGTGATGGACGTTTACAGAGCAACTACAGCTCAGGATGCAGACGAATTTAGACCTTTCCGTGGTAACGTGTTTACTACGCAAGTTAAAGATAGCACTGACGGAACAATTTCTACAAATATTGATGGACCGATATTTCAAAAATTCAAACAAAAAGTTAATCCGGCGGGCGCTCATGGCGTTAGTCAGGAAACCACGGAAGTTGTGGACAGCGTATTAACGCGTATGACTGGTAATCCAAATGATGTAGATGCAATGAATGGAAATAAAAACGTTACCGCTGAAGGTAAGTCAGACATTCCGGGACGTGTTCAGTGGAGAGAAGTCTCCTCAGCCGTTTCAACCGATAATTTAGATGAACGTAGAAATTACAAGACCGCCGATTACATTAGTTACCTTGACGGTGATGTAAACTCGAGTTTATATTATGGTGAAGGAGAAGATGCATATGGGGATAAAGCTGACAAGCTTATGTATGAGTATGCAAAAACTTCTTTGATAAACGATAAATCAAGAGTTTATAAAGGTGGTAGCTGGAGAGATAGAGCATATTGGTTAAATCCGGGAACCAGAAGATATTTAGATCAACGCCAATCAACCGCTTATTTAGGGTTCAGATGTGCGATGACACGTGTTGGAAGCCCTGTAGGTTTAGGGAAATAATTTGTTGAAAACTTATAAAGAGCCATTCCGTGCAAACGGGATGGCTCTTTACTTTTATGCAATGATGAGAGTAACTTCTATTGAAATTTTATACCGTTTATTTATCGATGTTGAGCAAAAAATTTCAACAGATACAAGAAAACTTGAAAACGGCTCCCTGTTTTTTGCCCTAAAAGGCGAAAATTTTGATGCAAATTCTTTTATAGAAAAAGCAATTGAAGCAGGTTGTAAATATGCAATAACCAGCGATGCCGGTAAAGCAAATCAAAATACTGTTTTTTACGTGACGGACGTTTTACAAGCTTTACAGCAACTTGCAAATTATCATCGCCAAAAATTTAATATTCCCGTTTTAGCAATTACAGGCAGTAACGGAAAAACCACTAACAAAGAATTGATTCATGCCGCACTATCGCAAAAATACAATGTGCTAAGCACCAAAGGTAATTTGAACAACCACATTGGCGTTCCGTTAACGTTATTGCAACTTGCTACCAAGTACGAAATAGCTATTATTGAAATGGGAGCAAACCATCAAGGTGAAATAGATTTATTGTGCAACATTGCTGAGCCCAATTTCGGTATCATAACCAATATCGGTAAAGCACATCTCGAGGGTTTCGGTGGCGTGGAAGGCATTAAAAAAGGTAAAAGCGAACTGTATAAATACATTAAAAAACTCTCCGGAACTATTTTTATAAATGGAAATGACAACGTTTTACTCGACTTATGTAAGAGCAAAAAACTAATTACTTACGGAGAAGATGCGGAATTTGATGTTTATGGAACATTATTAAATAAAACCGAATTTGTAGAATTTGTTTGGGCTACTAAATCCGCAAAATTAGACAATTTGCCTGTTATAAAAACACACATGTTTGGGCATTATAATTTCATTAATTTGTTATGCGCTGCATGCGTAGGAAATTATTTTAATGTAGAGGCAGTAAAAATTAATGAAGCTATTTCCGCTTACATACCCGAAATGAACCGCTCGCAGGTAGTAAAAACAAAAAACAACACTGTTATCCTCGACGCTTACAATGCAAATCCTACAAGTATGATGTTGGCCATTGAAAATTTTCTAAATCAGAATTTTGCTC
>JAYTBK010000521.1:0-6113 GCA_043737035.1 Bacteroidota bacterium
AGCTTCGCCACCAAAAACAACCAAACCAATTTTGTCGTTGGGCCGTGCATCTATAAAATCTGATAAAACATCTTTTGCTACTTCCAATCGGTTAGGCTTAAAATCTTTAGCAAGCATCGATAATGATAGATCTAAGCTAACTACAATATCAATTCCTTCGGTTTTTGTATCCTTCCAACTGCTTCTCGATTGCGGCCTTGCAATAGCTAAAATGATCAAAGACAAACAACATAATCTTAGAAAAAATAATACATGCCTCAATTTTGCGCGGAACGAACTTTTTGTTCCTGTAAACAAATGAAATGATGAAAAATTTATTTCGCCTTCGTATGTTTTTAATTTATAAATGTACCACGCAAGTAAAACAGGGACGATTAGGAACAACCAAAACCAATGTTTTTCTGCAAATTGTATGTCGTGGAAATAGGAAAGCACTTTTAAGTATGGATTGTAATGTATAAGTTATTGGTTTTTAGTTTTTGTTTATTTTATTATTACTGTGCTTGGGTCATCCCGCAATGTTCCATTAACAAATTCAAACGCGTTATTAAGTGTTAACGCATGCTCCTGTTCAATGGGAATTTGTTTAGCAAATTTTACGAAATCGGATAAGGTTAATATCTGATATAATTTTTCTTTACTTTGTTTATCGACAACCTGCGATTTAAAAATGTGCAATATTTCATCTGTTGTTAGTTCCAATGCGTTTATTTTAAAACGCTCTTCAATGTAAAGGCGTATCGTATCGGTAATAGACGAATAATATTCTTTGGTTCGGTTTTCTTTCCAAATGGCTTCTTCTTTTATTTTTTCTAGCATTGCAAAAGCAGTAACATGCGGTGGAATTTTTGGCGTAGTATCTTCAATGATGATAACTGGTTTCGATTTATTTAATTTTCTAATTACAAGAATTATTATAGACACTACAGCTAAAAGAGCCAGCGCCCAATATAAGTACGGAAGATACCAATGCCAATCGAAAGGTTCATCGTACGGCGGTTTAATGTCTTTTATTTTTGTAAGAGATGTATCTGTGGGCAAAGTAAAAACCGTAAATAGCAAAGGCTCTGTTACCAATGGATGTGCGGTATCTTTATTTAAAATAAATTTGAAAGATGGAATAGCGTAATAACCCGAGTCGAACGATGTAATGGTTAATTGAATATGCTGCTGCACAAAACCGGGTGCATTTTTATCCGGTATGGTTGTATCTATTTTTGTAACATTTAATACCTCAATTGCTTTAATAAGAGTGTCTTCAATAGTTGGCCATAAAATATCAAGCTTGGTTTGTTCGTTGGCGTTGTAACGCAGATAAATATCGAGTTTGGTTTGCTCACCAATTCGTATTGTATTCGAATCTAAAATTGCATGAACTTCTACCTGCGCATTTACAATAAGCCCGGTAAGAGCGAACAGTAAAATAAGTATGTTCTTTTTTAGTTTCATTAACTTTTAATATTCTTTATCACATTTTGTAATTCTCAATTCGCACTTCCCTTACTATCTTTTCTTAAATAAACTCATCAATGGTTTAATGTAACCTTCCTGCGTATTAATAGTAGTAAAGTCGACACCGCTTTTATTAAATATTTCTTTTAAATCATTCTCAAATTTTCGGTGGTTAATTTCGTATTGCTTCCTTGTTTGCACATCGCTTGTGTCAATCCACATAAGCTTTCCGGTTTCATTATCTTTAAGCTTGATCATTCCCACATCGGGTAAATTATTTTCCAGTTTGTCCAACACCCGTAATGCAACAATATCATGTTTACGGTTGGCTATTTTTATGGCGTCGGAAAATTTATTGGTATCGTAGAAATCAGAAATAATAAAAGCGATGCTCTTCTTTTTAATAATGTTTGACAAATATTTTAGTGCCAGTTCTATATTAGTGCCTGTTTGCTGTGGTTCCATATTTACCAACTCACGAATAATACGTAGAATATGCGACTTCCCTTTTTTGGGTGGGAGGAATTTCTCGATCCTGTCACTAAAAAAAATAACACCTATTTTATCATTATTTTGCGAAGCCGAAAAAGCAATTACTGCGCACAATTCTGTTATCAAATCTTTTTTAAATTGTTTTTGTGTTCCAAATTCTCCGCTCGCACTCACATCCACTAAAATCATCACACTTAATTCCCGTTCTTCTTCAAAAACTTTTACATAAGGGGTTCTTAAACGTGCTGTAACATTCCAGTCGATTGTTCTTACATCATCACCGGGTGTATATTCCCGCACCTCACTAAAAGCCATACCGCGTCCTTTAAAAGCCGAATGGTATTCACCGGAAAATATCTGGTTACTTAACCCTTTGGTTTTAATTTCAATTTTGCGTACTTTTTTTAGTAATTCGGCGGTTTCCATTTTTAATTTAAGATTTAAGCGCTTTGATTTAAGATTGGAGGAATATTTACTTCTAAAATCTTACTTCTCAATTCTAAAATTATTACGGTACCTCAACAACATTTAATAACTCATTAATGATGTACTCCGAAGTTATATTTTCGGCCTCCGCTTCATAAGTCAAGCCAATTCTGTGGCGCATCACATCTAAGCAAACAGCTCGCACATCTTCGGGTATAACGTATCCACGCCGCTTAATAAACGCGTAAGCTTTAGATGCCAACGCAAGATTAATACTGGCGCGTGGCGAACCTCCGTAAGAAATTAAAGGTGCAAATTTATCAAGTTTGTATTCCTTCGGAAAACGTGTGGCAAATACAATATCTACTATATAGCGCTCAATTTTTTCATCCATGTAAACATCCTTCACAATTTCGCGCGCCTTTAAAATATCATCGGGTTTTAAAATAATATTTGGTTTTGCCATTCCTGCCTTTGATATGTTTGATGCAATAATTTTTCGCTCATCATCTTTGGTAGGATAAGTAATTACAACCTTTAGCATAAAACGGTCCATTTGCGCTTCAGGTAATGGATAAGTCCCTTCCTGATCAATCGGATTTTGTGTTGCTAAAACTAAAAACGGATTGGGCAATTTAAAAGTTTCATCGCCAATGGTAACTTGCTTTTCCTGCATCGCCTCAAGCAACGCCGACTGCACTTTGGCGGGCGCACGGTTTATTTCATCAGCTAAAACGAAGTTGGCGAAAATGGGTCCTTTACGTATTGAAAATTGTTCTTGTTTTTGATTATAGATCATCGTTCCAATCAAATCAGCCGGTAAAAGATCGGGTGTAAATTGTATGCGGCTAAATTGAGCATCAATACATTTTGCCAGCGTATTAATTGCCAACGTTTTTGCAAGGCCGGGCACACCTTCCAGTAAAATATGGCCATTGCTTAACAAGCCGATCAACAGGCGTTCTACCATGTGACTTTGGCCAACAATTACTTTGTCCATTTCACCAGATAAAAGATCTATGAAGGCACTTTCGTGCTGAATTTTTTCATTTAGTTCTTTAATGTCTACTACCATATTTTTTTTACAAGTTGCACAAAATTAGCATTGACAAGGGTTTGCGGCCTTTAGTCGCTGTTAAAAGATGTTAAGCTAGCATACTGTTTAACTATTTTTTAATTCAAGAAAATATATGTGGAAAATTCACAAAAGCTTAACTACACACCTTATTAGGCAATCTGGAGGCCTTTTTCTATCTTTACCGTTTAACTTACCTACATGATCCTCGATAAAAATATAGCTGAAAAAAGTAACCTCGCCATTGCAACTGAAGAAAAATATGGCGCCCATAATTACCACCCATTACCAGTAGTTTTAGAACGTGGCGCCGGTGTTTTTGTTTGGGATGTTGAAGGAAAAAGATATTACGATTTTCTTTCGGCATACAGCGCTGTTAATCAAGGGCATTGTCATCCAAAAATTACTAAAACACTCATTGATCAATCACAAAAGCTCGCTCTTACGTCGCGTGCATTTCACAACAATGTTTTGGGAGAATACGCTAAATTTATTACTCAGCTTTTTGGGTTCGATAAGGTATTACCGATGAACACAGGTGCTGAAGCAGTAGAAACTGCTATAAAATTAGCACGTAAATGGGGTTACGAGAAAAAAGGAGTGGAGGAGAATAGCGCTAAAATCATTGTTTGCTCGGGCAACTTCCACGGCCGTACAATTGCGATTATTTCGGCGAGTACCGATGCAGAAGCACGCAAAAATTTTGGACCTTTCAATCTGGGTTTTATAACAATACCGTTTAATGATACCGAAGCACTTGCAAAAGCGTTGCAAGATAAGTCGGTTGTTGGATTTTTGGTAGAGCCAATACAGGGTGAAGCTGGAGTATTAATTCCTGATGATGGATATTTAAAAATATGTTCACGTTTGTGTAAGGAAGCAAACGTATTATTTATTGCCGATGAAATTCAAACAGGCATTGCTCGTACCGGTAAAATGCTTGCATGTGATCATGAAAAAGTAAAACCCGATATGCTTATACTTGGTAAAGCACTTAGTGGCGGAATGTATCCGGTATCAGCAGTTTTAACAAGTAACGAGGTAATGTTGTGTGTTAAGCCCGGACAGCATGGTTCCACTTACGGCGGCAATCCGTTGGGTTGTAAAATTGCTATTACCGCGATGCAGGTAGTAGTTGATGAGAATTTAGCCGCTAACGCCGAAATTTTAGGAACACTTTTAAGAGAAGAACTTAACAAAATAAAATCGCACCGTTTAACCAAAGTGCGCGGTAAAGGTTTATTAAATGCAATAGTAATTAAAGATCATGAAGGAATTACAGCATGGGAAGTTTGTTTACGGTTGGCGGAAAATGGTTTACTGGCAAAGCCCACACATGGGGATATCATACGATTTGCACCTCCGCTCGTAATAACACGGGAACAAATTTTAGAATGCGCCGCAATTATTAAAGATACACTCGCATCGTTTAATTAAGTTTTTGATATTGTTTTAGTGGAATCGTTCCGTGGAAAATATCAGAATAAAATTTTTTCAAGTAGGGTTTCTCTGCCAACAAAGTCCTCACCAAATAGTAATTATGGTCGTTATTTAATACGTTGGTAAAATCAACATAATTAACATTTTTACAACGTGGTTTCCTTACTTTTTCACCAAGCTGATGTTTAAGAGTTAGCAATTTCGCACCTTTTAAATTTCGATCTTTTTTATTAATCGTAATATAAATATCATCTGCAAAGTTTATTTTTTTTACCCAACGCGCGTGTTTTCTTTGTGGTACGCACGCAGCATTTAGAATTAAATTATCTACAATGTGCGTAGATACATCTTTCAAAAAATTGCGTTTCATGTCGTGCATAATTAAAAGGTTTCCCATGCTATGGAAAAATAATGTTGTGTGCTTAAATTTAAAAATGTGCGTTTTCTTGTAAGATTCAAACTCTTTAAAAAATGCAGCGTAACATGTTGCCACGTCATCAGAAATTTTAGATGCTGCCCTAAAATTTTTGATGCGCTTAAGTTCCGGATGTAGAGTTGGCCAATCAAAAAATATTTCGTCAATACCATAAATTCTTAATAATTTTGTTGCTCTGTCAACGCCCGAGGTGAAAGTTTTGCCTAACCCTTCGGTAAAAATTACCATGTCTTCAAATTTTTGTTTTGTTTCAAGTAAGGCGGTTAAATTTGGGTGTTGAACAGCTGTCCAATTATCGCCTTTAAAATAAACGGCAAAATATTTTAAGGTTCGTGACGTATCGAAATCAAAATCAAAAAATTGTTTCTTTGTACTGTCAAAATTGCGTGTAGAAACAACGAACAAGCACGAATCGGTCTCATCCGAAACATAATTTTTACTTAGCGACATATTCTCCCACGTGCAATACGAATAGGGCGCAGGCGTGTACGTATTTTGCTGGCCATAATATTTAAGGCTTAAAACGTATACAAGAAACAAATAACGTATTTTCATTTTAAGATAAATAAAACCATTAATTGATTAAAATGTTGATTTATTTCTATCTTTAAATGTATGTTTATATTAATTTAATTCAAATATTTTTATGGCTAACGATTTTAACGAAAAAACAGCGGAAATAGGAAATTTTATAAAATGTAAAGATTGTGGTGCAAATTTGAAATATTTGCCCGGCACTCCTTTTTTAAATTGCGAATATTGCGGTGCAAAAAACGAAATTGAACCCGACGC
>JAYTBK010000522.1:0-6095 GCA_043737035.1 Bacteroidota bacterium
CTATGCGTTCGGCGTGCTCATGTATTACTTTCTCATTCTCGATTACGGCAAGCGCGAAAAACAAGGTCTTATTTAAGAGTTTCCAACACTTTACGTTAATCTAGTTAAAACACCCTCCAATAAGAACGAAAGAACTTTGACTTTATCTTTAAGGATTTGGTAGGTACATATAACGGCGTGGATGATTGCTTCGGGCCGTTTCAGAACTTTTGTTTACCGAATTGGTTAAATAAAGATTAATGTTGCCAAGCATTTATGGGACGCTTGAAATACAAACTCTTAACGCAGAACTGTCCGAGTACAATAGCGCAGATTCATCTGTTAAGTATTTTGCTTGTTCAATGTTTGCCTTAATTATATTCAATTTGTTTTCCATGGCATTTTACTTTTGTCACGTTTGCTATTAAACAACAAATATAATTAGATAAAAACCAAATCCCGGTAACTGAAAATAAAAAAAGCGTTTAAGGAAATCCCTAAACGCTTAATTAAAATTTACAAATATTTTATTGCTTAATTATTTTTGTACGAATCATTATTCGGTCATCGTTTTTCACAGTAATAAAATAAATACCTTCATTCAATCCTGTGGTGTTCACAGTTGCTTCGCTATCCGAAAATTTCTGTATCATTACTATTTTACCCAATGCGTCAACAATTTCTAACGACCCGTTACTGTACGTATCGTTTAATTTTAAATTAAACGACCCACTGTTTGGGTTCGGATATAAATTGTATGTAACAGATGTATTTTCATCAATTCCAATAATACAGCCACCTACTGCGGTAGTACTTATAATTGCAGTGCTACCGGTAACAATACATCCCATATTGGTAGTACCATTAAAACTGTAAATGTTAGTTGTTACTGTAAACGAAGTGCCCAAAGGTGTTACGTTAATCGACGATGTGTTTGCACCTGTATTCCAGGTATATGTTGTAGCACCGGCAGCTGAAATTTTAACCGACGTTCCAGGACAAATACTATTGGAAGATGTACTCAGTACCAAATTAATATTTAATGGAGCCGGTAAAATGGTAGCCGCTTTTCTTATAAAACAATTATTATAATCAATTATCGTACACGTGTAAGTATAAGGTGAAGCAAGACCTAATGCCAAGGGTGTGTTTTGTGGCGGATTGGTGTTCCAAGAATAGGCGTATGGGGATGTGCCACCCACTGCAACAACTTTAGCTTTTCCATCGTTAATTCCTGAACAGGTGGTTACCGAAGTAGAAACAGTTGCAGATAATCCACCGGCCGGCCCTGAAATATTAAACGAGCCTGTTATTAAACAACTGCTGGCATCAACTACCGATACTGTATGCGCAGCAACATCAAGATTATTAATGATTGAACCCACCGGAGTAACCGCACCGTCAAAATAATAGAGGTAAGGCCCTGTGCCACCGCTTACTATTACTGTTGCACTACCCGATCCTAAATTTTGACATGCAGATGGTGTTGTAGAAATCGATAAAGATGGTTTGGTAATTGAAAAAGATTGGGTGCTCACACATCCGCTTGCTCCTTTTACAATTACCGAATACGAACCAAATGGCAAATTACTTGCTGTAGTGGTATTTTGAACAGGAGTGGAAGTCCAAGTGTAAGTATAAGGCCCGCCACCACCGCCACTTACCGAAACAGTAGCCGATCCGTTTGTTAAGGTACCGCACGATAACGGCGTAGTGCTTACGATTAGAGTTAACGAATTAGAAGTAACTGCAAATGTTTTTGTAGTTACACAGGCTGCGTTATCCGTAACAGAAACAGTATATACACCTGATTGATATCCGGCAGAAACATTGGTAGTTTGTGTTGGCATTGCTGACCAACTATAAGTGTACGGGCCGCCTGCTCCACCTGTAAATCCGCTAACCGTTGCCGAACCGGTAGAAAGAGTACATGTGGCCGGAGAAACAGTAACATTAAAATCAGGAGATGTGATTGTGAAACTTTTTGTATAAACGCAACCTCCTGCATCTTTTACATTAACGAAATATGATCCCGCTCCAATGCCGGTAGCTACTGGTGTTGTTTGTACAGGGCTCGTTGTCCAAGTGTATGTGTAAGGACCGGTAGTGCCGGTTACAGATGAAACAGTTGCTGTAGCATTAGGTACCGATGCACACAAAAGGCTCGATGTAGAAACTGTAATGTTTACATTAGGTGCAGCAATATTGCCTGTGGCAGTTTTAGCACAACCAATTGCATCGGTAGCAGTAACCGTAAAATTACCCGCCATTAAGCCTGTAACTCCTGAGGTAGTTGACGAAGTATTTGTCCATGAATACGCATATGGTGAAGATCCGCCATTCGCAACTACCGAGGCTGTTCCGTTAGCTACAGTACCGCAGGTAAGTGATGTAGTACTTAATGAGCTTATTGAAAATGTGGTAGCAGGCTCCGTGATCGTAACACTACTGGTAAAAGTGCAACCGTTGCCATCTCCCACCGTTACTGTATAATCGCCGGCAGCTAAATTAGTTGCAGTTTGCGTATTTTGAACAGGTGCTGAGTTCCAGGTGTAAGTTAATGGGCCGTACGAATCAATACCGAAAACCTTGGCACTTCCATCGTTCACACCTTTGCATATAACAGGTATAGACGAAGACGTATATGATGAACGGTTTACCGCGGATGCTGAAAAAACGTAAATCATTGTGGCATTGGTATTATTTTTTACAACTATTTTGCTTAACATTTTCGATTGATTAGCGCAGGCTATAGGAAGATCGATCGAATACATTTTCGGTTCAGTGGGTGTAAAATAAATAGCGTCTGTTACACGATTTGTTTTTCCTAAACCCATTATAAAGCTCGGTTGTGCCGAAGTCCAGTTATAAAATGTTTTTCCACTGTATAAAACAGAAGTTCCATCTGTATACTTTAAGGTAATATCAGCAGTGGCATCCGAAACTGTGCTAAACCCCAAAAGGCTTATTACTGAATAATTACCTGGTGTAATTAATGATAGAGAATCTTTTAAATTAAATCCTACCCCAGTTGCATTTTTCTGATTGTATGGCGCTAAACTATATGTACGGGTTGATGTTGTGTAAACCCGCGAAGCAAGCAAACCGCCCATCGAAGTTAAAGTGCCAGCGTATGTAGAGGAAAATAAAACATAGTTTGCTTCAATGGTTGATGTGGTAGATGCAGATGCCGGAACGCTTTCGGCTATAACATCCTGGCGAAAACCTGTTAGTCCAATACCATTAAAGGTTTGTCCGATAAATGTTGACGTTGTTAGTACAAATAAAAATGTAAGTAGTGTAAAAACTTTTTTCATATGATGTTTTGTTTTTGTTTTAAAACGGAAATCTCGTTATATTATTTTCGAGAGCGCTTACAACATTAATTATATATGCAAATATAATATAATAATGCAAAAAATAAAACCAGGGTTTAAAGTAATACCGATGCTATTGTTAAAAAAGTGGATAAAACCTGTTAATGGCTTAAAGTAAGTACGATATCAATAGTGCTCTCTTCCGAAATTCCATTGTTGCTCGCGGGAATCCAGTTTTTCATAGCGTTTAAAATATCTTTAATTTCGCCGGCAGCATTTTCATGGGTTTGTTCGGTGTTAACTGTATTTACTTTAACTTTTCCCGACACAAAAACTGTTAGGTTAATTTTATATATTGCTGTATTAAAGGCTTTCTGACTTTTGTTTTTGTTTTTGTTTTTGTCTAATGCTTTGTTTAGGTAAGTTTCCAAAACATGGATGTTTTCGTTATTATAATAAGCGTTTATTTTCTGCGGAGGGCCGGCAGATGCGTTTTTAACGGGGGCTGAAGCAGTAGCACTCCCTGTAGCCTGAACCTTTTGCTTGCTAGCCTCTTTATTTTTCTCATCACTATTCATTTTTTTTGCCTGTTCATCTTGGGCAACCGATTTTTCCTCCAGTATTGATACCGCATCGGTTTGCATCGTGTAAATTCCCCCTTGTTCTTCTTTCGCAGTGACGGGTTTTTTATCATTATCAGATTTCTTATCATCTTCTAACGCGGGTTGCGTAGATGCCGAAGTGTTATGGTTTTCCAATAATATGCTTTGCGCAAGAGATTCATTATTTTCTGCAAGTACGATTTTATCTTTATTACGCTCACCGGATTTTGCATCGTCTTTGACGATCGCCGCCGGAGATATATTTTTTTTATTTAACGACGATTCAGCTTCTTCCGCTATCCTTTCTTCACGCATTACAGGTTCTAACAACGGAGTGTTATCAATTAAAGGTCTAACTGTCGCATCATCGTTATTGAGCGCAAGGTTATTCGTAAGAGTAGCTTTGTGTGCGCTATTAAATATAATTATGGAAATACCAAACAATATAACAAACGATGCTGCGGCCATAAACCAAACAATTTTGGTTTTTTGTGTGTTTTGTATAGGTTCAATAACTTTTTGTGAAATTAAGTTATCAATCTCTAAATTTAACGATCGCGCTTTTTCTAAAGTAATTTGAGAGTAGCCCTGTAATGCTTCCTTCTGGAAATCATCCAAGTCATCGACCCCCTCAAAATCCTTGTCAGAATTCTGAAGCCTCAAAAATAGTTCTTCTGCGCTTGGGTGTTTATGTTTATCGTTGGGGGTCACCTTTTTTTTCTATTTTAATTTTAAGATTACGTTTGCCATTTTGCACATAACTCTTTACCTCATTGAGTGTATAACCTGTTAAATCGACAATTTGTTGATAGGATTTTTCTTTCATATAAAACATCTCAATGCATTTTTTTTGCTCGGTATTTAATTCGCCAATTGCCTCCTCAAGGTTTTGATATTCTTTTTCCTTTTCATTACTTGAACTATGATGTGAAATGTTTTCTGTTTCCATAAATAACGACGCATTGGCCTGAATATCCGCTTCTTTTTTAAGCCGGTTTTGCCTAGTGCGAATAATCATTAAACAGTGGTTTTTTGAAAAAGTGTAGAGCCAACTCTTAAAATAATGCACCTCGTACTTCAAAAGATCAGTCATTAATTTTTCAAAAATGTGCATTATAGCATCTTTTGCTTCCTCCTCATCCTTTAAGTACTTAATACATAAACCCAAGACTAAATGTGAAAACCGCTTATACAAAATGCCTACAAGCACTTTATTTTGAGTGAGTTTATACTCGGCAATTAATTCCTGCTCAGTAAAGCGGTTATATTTATCGTTAAACAGCAAATAAAAAAATTGGAATTAAATATACGTTTTTTTTAAGCATTAAAATTTTTACACATGCATCAACTAGGCCAACTAAAATACTATATTTGTTAGTTAGTATAACACTGGCAAATTGTTTGCAACACCTTTAAGTTTGAAAATTTTTTATAAATATATTCTAATTGTTTTACTTGCGTTTAGCGGGATTGGCTTTCAACAGCAAAGCGACCCAGTAGCAAAAAGTAAAGCAATTTTTATTTACAACTTTACCCGCTATTTCGAGTGGCCGGAAAAAATGCAGACCGGTAATTTTATCATTCATGTTATTGGTGCAAACGCAGGTATAACACAGGAACTCAATAAAATGGCAACACTTAAACAAATTGGGAATCAAAAACTTGAAATTAAAAATTCGGGTGGCATCGATGTCGGTATTAAACCGCATATCATTTATATTTTGAGCGATGAATCGGATATTTTAAAAGAAGGGGCATCTAAATTTAAAGGGAAAGGCGCACTTATTATTACCGAAAAAAATGGGTTGTGAAAGCAGGAAGCGGCACTTAATTTTGTAGCCGTTGAGAATAAAGCAAAATTTGAATACAATAAAGGGAATGCAATAGCTGCAGGATTAAAAACAAGAGATGAACTAAAAAATTTAGCCGTTGCACTTTATTAATAATTTTATTAAGTTTGTATAGATGATAAACATTTCAAAACCATACCATTACGTAAAAGGCACACTATGTTGCTTGGTGGTGTTTTTATGTTATCATACCAACGCTCAAACCACCTTATTAATGCAAGCGCAGGACTTTTGTAATACCAAAGAGTTCGATAAAGCCATCCCAATGCTCGACAAAATAATTCTTCATCTCTTGTTTTTAATCCTGCAGCTATTGCATTCCCTTTATTGTATTCAAATTTTGCTTT
>JAYTBK010000523.1:0-6086 GCA_043737035.1 Bacteroidota bacterium
GCATTGGCGATGCAGTAAAGGTTGTTGAAAGTAACGAGGTTAAGGCTACTCCGCCAAATAATTCGGAAGAAATTGTGACATCTGAAAATGGCGAGAATATTAACATCAACAAAACTGAAAAAAATACCACGCAGGCAACCGTAGTTATTCCGGTGCAACCAAAACAAAAAACAGCGGCTGAACTTTTGAAAGAAAAATTTTTAAAGAATCAAGGTAAAAATGGTGGCGGCGATGGTAATAGCGGGCAAGCCGGTAATGATGGTAAACCCGATGGAAACCCAAATACACATGGCGATGGCGGAACAGGTGGCGGAACTGACGGTGGTGATGGCCCTGGAAAAGGCTCCGGTAAAGGGCCGGGTAATGGCGGATATGGTTTTAGTTTAGCAGGCCGCGCTGTACTATCGCCACCACCCATGAGTAAAGACACGCAGGAAGAAGGAACCGTAGTGGTAGAAATAACAGTTGATAAAAGCGGTAAGGTTATTAAAGCAGAATCCGTGGGCCGTGGAACAAACACCAATAGTATGATGCTTAAAACAAAAGCACGGCAGGCAGCACTTGCTACAAAATTTAATGTGAGTGGCGAGTTTGAAGAACAAAAAGGTACGCTTACCATCATCTTTAAATTTTAAGTAAATTTAAAACCTCTTAATGACTTATAACCAAACATTAGAGTATTTATTCCAAAAACTACCGATGTACCAACGCGTTGGTGCTGCGGCATACAAAGCAAACCTTGATAATACCATTGCTATTTGCGCCGCACTTGGTAACCCCGAAAAAAAATTAAAATGCGTGCATGTAGCCGGTACCAACGGCAAAGGGTCTTCGTCGCACATGCTGGCCGCAATTTTACAAAAAGCAGGATACAAAACAGGTTTGTATACATCGCCACACCTTGTTGATTTTAGGGAAAGAATTAAAATCAACGGCAAACCCATTCCTAAAGCCGCGGTTGTAAAATTTGTTGATGATCACAAACAAACGTTTGAAAAGATAGAACCATCTTTTTTTGAGTGGACGGTAGGACTCGCGTTCAATTTTTTTGTTAAAGAAGAAGTTGACATTGCCATTATAGAAACAGGCCTTGGCGGAAGATTGGATTCTACCAATGTCATCAATCCGGTTGCGTGTTTAATTACCAACATTAGTCTTGATCATACCAACCTTTTGGGCAACACCGTTCAACTTATCGCCGGAGAAAAAGCCGGCATCATTAAATCGCGTGTTCCTGTTGTTATTGGGCAAACGCAAATTAATGTAATTTCTGTTTTTAATGATAAAGGCAGGGAATTAAAAGCTCCGGTTGAATTTGCCGATAAAAATTTTAAAGTCGTCTCTTCCAAACATATTGATGGAAAATTGCACGTAGAAATTCTCAATAAAAAAAATAATAGCACGTCATTGTATAAACTCGATTTAACGGGCAGTTACCAAATAAAAAATTTACAGGGCGTTTTAAATGTTGTAGATGTTTTAAAACATAAAGGCTATATTATTGATGAACAGGCCGTGCAGCAGGCCTTATTGAATGTACAATCTTTAACCGGCTTGCAGGGACGGTGGCAAACCCTATCTGAAAAGCCTTTAACGATAGCCGATACCGGCCACAACGAAGACGGTATAAAAGCAGTGCTCGAAAATATTAAACGGTACACTTTTTCAAACCTGCATTTTATAATTGGTGTAGTTGAAGACAAAGACGTTAGTGGTATATTGAAATTGCTACCCAAAAACGCCATTTATTATTTTTGTAAAGCATCCATCCCACGTGCTCTTGATGAAAACGAATTGCAACGCCTCGCAAAAAAAGCAGGTTTAAACGGCACCGCTTTTAAAAGTGTAAAAGACGCGTTGGCAAAGGCAAAAAAAGCAGTCGGTAAAACTGATATGATATTTATTGGTGGAAGCACTTTTGTTGTAGCCGATGTTTTGGCATCGGTGTAATAAGTGGAATCTAACTTCAGGAGCGTTAAAGAAACTTTTTGCTAAATGAATACTTTATTTTAAAATTTCTTCGAACTTTTTATAATTCACCAACCCTTCCAGAGTTTAAAACTTTAGAAAGGTTAATTGCAGATAAAGCAAAGCGGCATAAGCCTTCCACCAATTACATTACAAAATTTTTATCTATGCCTTTTATGACAACCTGCTTAAATTTTAATTAAATAAGCGTATTATAGCCTATCTTTACCTCAAATATCAACCTATTAAAAAAGTTAAATATAGCCAAGATGAACTTATTCTGTTGATACGGAATAAAGATCAACAAGCGTTTTCATACTTATACGATAATTATTCGAAAGCATTATTCGGTGTTATTTTTAACATAGTTAACGATACGGAAGAAGCGGAAGATGTATTACAAAACGCCTTTGTAAAAATTTGGAATAATTTTTCAACTTACAGCGAAGACAAAGGTAGACTATACACATGGATGCTAAATATTTCTCGTAACCTTGCCATTGATAGTACACGATCTAAACACGAAAAAATAAAAAATAAAATCCAGGAGCCATCTGACTCCGTATATCATAAAAATAACTTGTTTAGCCATAATGGTTCGCATGAAAATATTGGATTGCAAAATATTTTAAATAATTTAAAAGAAGATCAGCAACAAATAATTGACCTGGCATATTTTCAAGGATACACGCAAGAAGAAATATCCCAAAAATTAAACTTGCCTTTAGGCACGGTTAAAACAAAAGTTAGACAAGCAATCATTAATTTAAGAGAGCTAACAAAAAACGAAATATTGCAGTGAATGTAGAGGAAGTTATATCATCAGGTTTATTGGAAACATTTGTACTTGGAATTTGCACAGATGAAGAGATAGTTTTCGTAAATAGCATGCATGCCTCGCATTCTGAAATAAAAAATGAAATTGAATTGATAGAAGATTCGCTTTTGGAATTTGGCAATGTGAGCCCAGTCCGCATAAATCCTTTTTTAAAAGAAAAAATAACTCATCAACTGTTTTCGGGGGAAGGTAAAAAAGTTGGCATAAATACTACAAAATCAAAAATAAATGCTCTTAATAAGCCCAATAATTCGTTAACTTATTATCGTATTGGTATAGCCGCCAGTTTATTATTACTGGTAGCAAGTAGTTTTTATATTTTAATGTTAAGTAACAAAGTTAATTCTCTTAATGGCCGCGTTGCAGAGTTAAATAATACAAAAACGTATTTAACCGATATGTTAGATGCGCAGCAAACATCTTTATCAAGCATTCGCGCTAATCTCGATTTTGTTTCAGACCCAAAAGTTAAAACAGTCGCGTTAAGAGGAATGAATACATTAGTGTCTAAAATTGCTACGGTACATTGGAATACAGAAACTCACGAAGTGATTTTTAATGCTAAAGGCCTTCCGCAAAATACCGTATCAAAGCAATATCAACTTTGGGCAATTGTAAACGGTAAACCCGTTGATGCCGGAGTGATAATACTAACTAATGGTGTTGCTTTTCAGAAAATGAAACCAATAGAAGGTGCGCAGGCTTTTGCCGTAACCATTGAAAAAGCCGGTGGAAGCGATACTCCCACTTTAGATACCATGTGCCTTTTGGGCAACGTGTAATTATTCCGTTTTAATCGAACTATCAAAAAGTTGCTTGGAAACCTGGGCAAGTAAACTTTTTACGCAAACTTCTATTTGTTTGTAATCTAAACTTTCGTTGCTTAAATACACAAACATTAAATCAACCTTAAGCGAAACTAACGTATCATAAAACGTCTGTTTGTTTAAGCGGTAAACTTCACGTATGCGCCGGCGTAACGTATTGCGTTTGTTTGCTCTTTTATGTTTTTTTTTTGGAACAATAAAAACCACGCGTGCAGGAAATTCACTTTCAAATTCAGCGGATTTATATATAAGCTTTATTGGAAACTGCGTTTTGGATTTCCCATTTGCAAACAGCTCATCAATGGCTTTCTTGCTGCACAAACGTTCTGTTTTATCAAAAGTAAAATCCATACAATTATTAACAAGGCTTTACTTTGCACTATTAAATAAAATAAATTATCTTTTGTTTGATTCTTTTATATACGAATCAAGCGCACCCGACATACTTGGATTTTTAGGGTTTGGCGCATAAATATCGAGCCTGTACCCGTTTTTTATAAGCGTATTGGCTGTAGAGGCGCCAAAGCAAGCAATGCGTGTGTTGCCTTGATTAAAAGTAGGGAAATTATATTTTAGCGAACGTATACCGGCAGGAGTAAAAAACACCAATACATCAAACTCATTTAGGTTTTTAATATCACCTAACTCGGCACTAACGGTTCGGTACATTACCGCCTTTGTGTACTTAATTTTAATCGCATCTAAAAAATCGCAAATTTGTTCTTTTTGAACATCGGCTGCGGGTAACAAAAATTTCTCGTCGCGGTTTTTCCGGATAACGTCAACTAAATCCTGAATGGTTTGATGCCCAAAGAAAATTTTTCGTTTTCGGTACTGAATATATTTCTGTAGATAATACGCAGTAGCCTCATTAATACAAAAATATTTCATCGACTCAGGAACCGTTACCCGCATTTCATTACACATTCTAAAGTAATGGTCAACGGCCATTCGGCTTGTTAAAATTACAGCTTTGTGTTCTAAAATATCAATTCGCTGCGCCCTGAAATCTTTTACAGGCAACCCTTCGATTTTTATAAATTGTCTGAAAGTTTCAATGAGATTATACTTTTTTGAAAGATCGTAATATGGATTTTTTTCGCTTTCCGGTTTTGGTTGTGATATTAAAAGCGTTTTAACCTTATGTTTTGGAAAATCTGACACCTCGATAACAGGTTGTGGCGCGACAGCAATTAACTGCTTTTTCGTCTTCAAACCAATTTTCACAAATTTTTCGGCACTTACTTCTACAGATTTTTTCTCATGAAATGAAGATGAAACACTTGATTTTTTTTTCTTGATAGCAGGCGATACAGCAGCATTAATTTTAGCCGTTTCTATTTTATTAGGAAGCTTTAAAGCCTTTATTTTTTTTACCCGAGCTTTCGCAGAAGGATTTACAGTAAGTTTTTTTTTAGCAGTTTTCTTGGGAGTCGACTTTTTAAAGGCCTTTTTTAAAGGAACACTTTTTTTTGTCGCCGATTTCTTTACTAATTTCTTACTTACCGTTTTTTTTAAATTAACTTTTTTGACCGTCTTCTTTTTTAAGGGGCTTTTTTTGGGAATTATTTTTTTGACTTTACCAGACTTTAATGAAGTTGTTTTGGTAGAAGTTTTTTTACCCTTCACTAAAGTTTTTTTTACTTTGGCAACTGCTTTTACAATCTTCTTTTTAACAGTGTTTTTTTTAACAACTGCTTTTTTAGCTTTAGCAAGAGGCCGTTTTACAGCTTTTTTTTTCGTTATTGCCATATTAAAAATTAACCAGTAAAAATTTAATCAATACTAAAATTGGTAAGATTTCCAGAGCGCAAAAGTACAAAAAAATATAAACAATACCTACATTTTGTTCAATTATGGATATAATAAACCCTCTAAAAAGACGCAACACATAAAACAACACATAAAGTACAATGGCTGGATATAGAAACCATCCGGCTGGATAATTTGAATATTGCGCACAAATTACCAGCGGAAATACTACCAACCCCAACGTTTGCAAAAACACAAACAGGTTATAAGTGTATTCACCATTTAACTCAGAACTGAACGTTGTACCTGCAACCAACTTATTGCCGATAATTTTAACAGAATACATTAAAATTAAAACCAACATAAAAAACAAATATTGTTTAAAGGAATAAACCTGCTGCAAAATTAATCCGAAGTAATTATTGATGCTGTAAATTAAAAAGGCTAACGATAAAATGGCGCACGCCGTTAAAATTACAGAGGTTCTTTTTGTTAAGCGATAATCATCGCGATAAAGTTGCTTTGCTACTTGATTGCTGTAAACAGAAATAAACACTTGCAACGTTTTTTTAGGATTAACAATGTATATATATACATACAATGAAAAAATAAGAAACAATACAATTACCGGCCAGTAGTAAGGATTTGCATTTCGAAAAAGTGGCGTTAAATTTTGGGTGTGACGTTCATGACCGCTAAAA